>JABSPQ010000175.1 GCA_013214205.1 Flavobacteriales bacterium | reverse complement strand
GTTTGAAAAATAATAGCTTCTAAATTATAAAGTTTGGTACGGTTAATTCTAGGGTCTTTCAAAACAGAAAAACAGCCTAACGGATTTTTAGTCATTTTTACTTACAAGATACTAAAAACCAGCTGACTGCACAAGCTTTCAGTAGTGTATTTGACTGGTTTTTAAACAGTTAATTGTGAATAATCTTCCTTTAGAATTGGGCTAATTTAGACCCGATTGCCCTGAAGTTAAAAAGGAGTGTTTTGTCAAAGTAAAAAGTGTTAATTTTACGGATGTAACATTTTGCTAAAACGGTGAGAGTAAGTTTACCATAACGATATGAGACAATCCATTATACGGCCGCTAAATCCTTTCCCCGAAGTGGGCGAATCATTTGATTTAGTTGGAGATAAGGAGATAGTTTCATATTTAAGTGAGTTCACCAAATCGATTGATAATCGGAATATTGCAATAGTAAAAACTTCCACCAATTTCAACATAGATAGTCTTCGGCTTGAAGATGCAAACATAGCAGGTCTCTCGGTAATTGTAAACTTGAAAAGAGTGAACGATATGCCTCAGATCAATTCGTTTTTTGGAGCAGTTAATCAGAAGTTGAAAACAGGAGGTCTGTTTGTGGGCTGTGTGGAAACTTATGTTTTAAGAAAGGAACGAATTTTGAAAAAGTTTCCTGCTGGCTTTAATCGTTTGTATTATTTCTTTGATTATTTAGGAAAACGAGTTGCTCCAAAGGTGCCTCTTCTTAAAAACATCTATCATTTTGTAACTGCAGGAAGGAATCGCGTTTTGTCGAAAACAGAATGCTTGGGCCGACTATATTACAATGGTTTCGAAATAATTTCTACACGACAAATAGGTAAACAACTTTATTTTGTTGCAAAAAAAGTAAAGGAATTAGAACTAAGAAAGGCTCCTTTGTATGGACCCATTTTTAAAATGAAGCGACTTGGCTTGGCAGGTAAAACGATTTATGTATACAAGTTTAGAACGATGCATCCGTTCTCCGAATATTTACAGGAGTACATCTACCGGCTAAATAAATTGGCGGAGGGTGGCAAGTTTAAAGACGATTTTAGGGTAACTACTTTGGGCAAGATTTTGAGAAGAACGTTTTTAGACGAGTTGCCAATGATCTGGAATTGGTTTAAAGGCGAAATTAAACTTGTTGGGGTCCGGCCGTTGAGCGAACAGTATTTGAGCCTTTATGATAGAGACTTACAACAACAAAGGTTGAAGTTTAAGCCAGGGTTGGTACCGCCTTATTATGCCGATTTACCAAAAGACTTAGCTGGCATTATGGCATCGGAAAGGAAATATTTTGATGCTTATTCGACTGCTCCTTTTAAAACAGATTTCGTTTACTTCTTCCGTGCTTTCAAAAACATCTTGATTAAAAAGATACTCGGTGTATAATCCGAATTAATTAGTCAATTTTGTAGAGATGCATAAGTTCATATTACTCATTACGTTTTTATTTTTAACAAGTATTGGAATCGCCCAAACGGTGTATTCTCCATTGTCTAACGAATCGTTGTATGGATTTTTGGACGAGTTGGCCAATCTTAAAATAATCGATTTAAACTCTGCTGTAAAGCCTTATTCGAGGTTGGAAATAGCAACGAAGCTAAAGCAAGCAAAGGATAGCTCGGCTGTGTTGAATAAGCGTCAAGTAGCGGAAGTCGACTTCTATCTTAAGGATTTTAACAAAGAATTACTGCCAGGTAAATTTGACGGAAAGCGGAAGGATGTTTTCTATTATAAAGATTCTCTTTTCTCAATAACGGTTAATCCTATTTTGGGAGTTCAGATTTGGAACAACGATTCTGGGTTGGCATTGCATCGCTGGAATGGAGGAGAAATGTTTGGTTCCATCGGAAAAAGGTTTGGGTTTTATGCCAATCTAACGGACAACTATGAAATGAATATGGTTGGCAACGAAATGTATCGCAACCAGCGACTAGGGGGTAACTACAAATCGTTTACCGACAATAGTGCCGAGTTTAGCGAAATGAAAGGAGGCCTTACTTATACTTGGAAATGGGGAAATATAGGATTAATTAAAGATCATTTTACTTGGGGAAACAGTTACCATGGAGCCAATATTTTATCTGGCAGAACGCCATCGTTTGCTCACATAAAGTTGAATGTAAAGCCAGTAAAATGGTTGGAATTCAATTACATTCATGGCAGCTTGGTGTCGGAAGTTAGAGACTCTTCTAGCAGTTATTTCTCTGGTGTAAATGACAGAAAATTGTTGGTAGGAAAATATCTTGCTGCAAACCTTTTAACTATTGAACCTATTAAAGGGCTAAAGGTTTCCGTAGGGAATTCTATTGTTTATAGCGACAGATTACAAGTGGCTTACTTTATTCCATTCTTCTTTTTTAAGTCGGTAGACCACACGCTTAATTATGGTACAGGAAATTATGGTGGACAAAATGCTCAAATGTTTTTAGATATTAGTTCAAGGCAAATTAGAGGGGTACACCTTTTTACAACGCTTTTTGTAGATGAGATTTCGAAGAAGCGAATGTTTATAGATAGCACGCATTCAAATTTTGTAAGCTTTAAGGCTGGTGCAGCTTGGAGTAATGTTTTTAATTCGAATGCCACTTTAATAGCAGAGTATACTCGTACGAATCCGGTTACATATCGTCACTTTGTAAACACCACAACTTTCGAAAGCAACGGTTATAACTTAGGTCATTATTTGCGAGACAATGCACAAGAATTGGCTTTTATGGTTAGATACAAGCCTATAAAGAATCTGCGGATTGTTGTGCAGTATGTAATGGCCGAGGCAGGAGAGTTGTACGGATACACAGGTACTAACAGGGATGGCTGGGGTTTGCCGTTTATTGATGCCGCCAAGTGGAAATCGGATAGGATTCGGTTAAAGGCGAGTTATGAAATAATTAACGACATCCGAGTTTTTGGTAGCTACCAATACAGTAATGTCTCTGGCGATTATTCGAGCCTGTATACAATGCCTTATTATCAAGGGAAGCAGAGTACGGTTTCTTTTGGTGTTGTGGTGGGGATTTAGGTTTCTTTCGAACTAATGTTATCATCTTCTTTATTCATGTTTAATAACGAAATCCACCCCCTCTCTGCTGAGTAGTGTATTGAATCGTTATTCATTTTATAGGTTTTAGTGTCAACCTATTTCAATACAAGATAATACAATTTGCTGATTCGATTATAGGGCAATATGCAGATGGCAAGGGGCGCTTTGTTGGTACTGTGGATAGAAGGGTAATAACATGGAATTGGGAAGACGAAAATGAAATTGGAAAATCTGTAGCGATTTTGAATCAAGAGGGTGATAAAATACATGGGATCTGGGGGATCGGTGATGATTTGAAACGATATGGTATGTGCAATGAAGTAAAAGTATCGGATGTGCCATCGTATTTTGCTAAGAATGAAGAAGACGTTGAAAAGGAGGAAGCCGTATTGTTTGCATCTAAAGAGATCCCTTGTTTTAGGGTAAAAAAGGCAATAACGATTTCTAATATTAAAGAAATTCCAATAGAAATTCCGAAGGAAGTTGCCTTGGAAGACAAGTTGAGAGTAGCACTGTTTGAGGTTGGTAGCATTGTATCTAACGAGATTAAATTCAAGGTCAATTCGGCGCGAATTACTACTGAATCATACCCAGTTCTAAGGGTAATATTAATCTCGCATTAATAGGTAGGTAGGTAGGTAGGTAGG
>JABSPQ010000174.1 GCA_013214205.1 Flavobacteriales bacterium | reverse complement strand
CTCTCTAGCCCCCGTGATAAACTGGACAAACCAATATGAGAGAAATAATAGTAGTAGCAGTAATTGTGGGGTTGTTGGAAACCCGTCTTGGGTTTTCAATAAGTCCACAATTCAAGAGAGCGACACAATAACTCTTGGAGGCAGGTAATGAATAAGAAAAAATGGAGTCCAGAAGAAAAAACAGCGATAGTGTTGGAAATGCTCAAAGGCGAAAGGCCAGTTACACAAATATGCAAATCATATGGGGTAAGTGACGGGGTTGTCTATAAATGGCGAGATGAGGCACTTAACGCAATACAAGATGCCTTATCGGATAAACGCAAGCAGAAAAACACCTCCGGTGAGGCTGAGAAGGAACGGTTATTAAAAATAATTGGCCAACAGGCTGTCGTCATTGATTATCAAAAAAAAATTTCACAGGGGGTCTCAGCGTGACAGTAAAACGTCATCATGTTCAGGCTTTGAGCAAGGACTGTATAGAAGCAGTATAATTAGACAAGGTAATAAGGTAAGATAAGAGGCGAAATAGAAAGGGTTTAGAGGTGCCATGCCGGCAATAAAAAATAAAGGCCCGCTACGCTAACACCTTGATTTTTGTATTACCAGCCTGGAATGGAAGAGGTTAAGGTTTTCAGACAAAAATAATAATGGAGGCAAGTAATGTCTAAAGGAAAAGCTAAGAAAAGGTTTACAAATGAGTTCAAATTAAATGTGGTTCTTGAGGGATATGCGACTGGTAATTTTTCGCAAGTATCAACCCGTCATGGCGTTCATATGTCACAAATAGCAAGGTGGAAACAGCAGTTATTACAGTCTGGCAAAGCGGTGTATGGAAGTCGAACATCAAACCGAAGTGAAGAGCAGATAAAAATAGACCAAATGGAAAAAACAATCGGACGCCTTGCATTGGAGAACGACATCTTAAAAAAGACCCAAGAATTGATAAGCTAAGGCCCATGGAAAAAACACTGCTTGTAACCGAATACAAGCAGTGTAATCCAAGCTTATCAATTCGAGGATTATGTCAGACATTTGGGCTAGTTCGATCCAGTTTTTATGCGGGTATAAAATCAATGAAGCGCAACAATAAGTTGGACAAAATAATCTGGGATCAAATTCTAAAAATATGGGAAAAATTTCCTGGCATTGGATATCGAAAATTAGCGCCAAGATTGAACTGTAGTGGTAAGAAAATATTGAGAATTATACGTAAATACCGGCAAGGTTCTGCTCGTATTATTTTACCAAAAGAGACCCCCAAACGACGCATACTCAATGTGATCAAATTGATTACAAACGATCTCAAAAAATATACTGGGAAATGTCAACGTGGGAACTGGATATTACGTGAAGGCAAAAACAAGTATCGCCATGTTATCGACCCTACACGGCCCTATCAATTATGGGCAGGAGATTGGAAAGAACTTAAAATCCCTTTATTGGGGGTAACCTTGTATATCTTTACAATTATTGATTGTTATACACGACAATTAATGGGCTGGGAATTATCCATCATTAAGGAGCCTTCCTCTGCGATTAAGGCGGCAAAGCTGGCTATTTCCAAGGCGATTAAAGACCCTTTATTCAATCCAAGAAAATTGATTATGCATACGGATCAAGGGGGTGCTTATATCTCGGATCAATATATTAATTACTGGAGAACTTTGGGTGTTATTTTATCCACTTCTGATAGAGGCAAACCAACTCAAAATCCGTATGCTGAATCTTTTTTCTCCATATTAAGTCGGTTTTGCTTGAGGTATAAAGAAATTTTGACGGTTACTGATGCTAAAGAAGTAGTCTCTGATTTCTTTTCAATCTATAACAGTGAATGGTCTCATGGCTCGATCAATAATATGACCCCCAATCAAAAATTGGCAGAGTATCATTGTAGCTTAATTTTAGGAAATTACTGTCCAGCTTTGGGTTCTTGACAGTTTAACCTCTCTAGCGTAAACGGTTTTTGGAGATAGGCTACTCCCGCCTTTGATAACGTTGTTATGAGAATCGGAAGTAATTTGTTTGCTTGGTCTTCATTTTTCAACTTTGATCGTAATCATAAGCGTCATTTTCTGTTTCCATTTTTAAAATAGGAAATAAAATTATGAATTCGCCGTTTTTAGGGGGTCCGAGGGGATTAGGCCTAGTTGACACTCCCACAAAAAAAAGAGAGCCCTAGCTGCCCAGGGCTCTCTTCAATATTAAAAAGTGTGAAACTACTTAGTTTCTGATGCTAGAAAGGGGATACGTTCTTCTAACTTAGCTTGGTTTCTAGCTTGATTAGAATCCAGTTGTACCAATTGAAGTATAATTCTATCTTCTTGGCTTTTTAATTGAAGTTGGTTAAGTTCTTCTTCCTCTTTTCGGTTTCTTTCTCGACGCTCTTCGTCTTCTCGGTCTCGCTGCAATCGTCGGTTTTCCTCTTCTCGCAAGCTTTGTTCTATAAGATGACTTTCCTTTTCGCGCTGATTTTCACGTTCTTCTGCCTCTTTTCGTCTTAAATCAGCTCTTAATTCGTCTTCGCGTCTTTGCTGATCTCGTCTTTGCTGATCTTCTCTCCGTATTTGATTAGCGCGTACTTCATCCTCAATTCGGAGTCTCTCTAATCGTAATTGATCTTCTCTTAAATTTCGATTTGCGCGCAGTTGTACTTCGCGTTGAATTTGAAGTTGACTAATTCCTCTTTCAATAACTGATACTGGATTTTGGCCGTTATCCTGCATTTGCAATATCTGTTGTAATATTTGT
>JABSPQ010000173.1 GCA_013214205.1 Flavobacteriales bacterium | reverse complement strand
CATGAAACTTCAGGGCCTTTAAAAAGAAGATAGAAGAACTATTATAAACAACCTGTAAACTTATTACAGGAATAAACTATCATTGTAAACCTAGAGCAGAAATAACATATAAATCTGTCAACCTATTTCAGTACAACATAACACACACCTTCCAGCTGTGGTGATCCCGCTTCCACCCAATCTTCTATGGCGCGTTGCCGGGATGACGTGCCGCACGGGATGATAAATAAGGATACACACCTATACCGCTGGATAATGATGTTCTTTGTTTTCGATTCTGGCGTAGAGATCCATCCTGAAGTATCGGGACAGGCAATTTAGTAAGGACTAAATTTTTGAGGATGACGAATCAGAGGTACTGGCCTAGTTGTAATAATTATAAAGTAGAATTTCCCAGGCTTCTTCGATTTTATTATCCTCTAACTTAACCGTAGCTAGGTTATGTAATTCAGTCTCCGACAAATTTAAAAACTCCGTTCGTTCCAATCTAAATTCAGTTATTTCTGCCTCAGATGGAATTTTGGTAAGTGTGCCCAATCTTCCTAAATCGTTGCCCGATAAAACCTTGCTATTCTTAACTTCCTCTGGCATTAAATCCACTCCCATTCCTAATTCAGAAATTGGTTTTTCTATTTCATACACCCCTTCCTTATTTGTGATGGTGTAATTATTCCCTCCCAATCTCGCAACAATATCAAGTTTTAAAGGATCGATACTTCCATCCTCGTTGAATATTTTTGTTCTGGCATGCGCTAATAAAACTTCGCAAATCACCAATGTTCCGGCTCCAGCTTTATCGCCCAATGGGAGAATACTTGTCACCTTACACTCAAACGAAACATAAGCTTCCTCTACTCTATATGGTACCACAATAGCAGAATCTACTGGTGTTAAGCCCGATTTATCAAACTCGTTTACCTCGCTATCATAATCGGCACTGGCCAGAGACACCTGGTGCACAGAGTCTCTACTCACCAAATTTATTACTACCTCATCAAGTTGCTTAACATTGCTTAAAGTGTCTCTGTTGGTATTACTTCTCACTCTGCTTACTGGAGAAAAAACCAGAATCGGCGGATTGATACTAAATACATTGAAAAAACTAAACGGGCTTAAATTCGCATTTCCGTTTATATCGCAACTACTCACCAAGGCAATTGGCCGTGGTGTTATTGATCCTGTTAGTAATTGATAAAACTTTCGTTTATCTAAACTGTTCGGATCGAACGTTTTTATCTCATTCATTTCATTTGCTTTTTGAAGTTATTATTGTCTTGCCTCCACTAATCTTAATTTGATTCCTTCCCATTCTGCCAACCTTGCAACATAACTTCGTCGCAGCTTTATTTTTTTTGCGACTATTATCTAGAGATAATTATTACTGACTCGTCCCACACAAAGTCATCTCTAGTTTACATTCAAAGAATTAAACTGGTACACCAATCCAAATCTGAATGATTTGCTGAATTAATTTTACTTTTTTATGATTAAAATAAAATGATGATTTATCTGAATACTTCTCGTTTCCGAAAAGTTTATCAAAATATAACTGCACCTTACCACCTCTCAAAACGGTACGATGCTTTCCGGGTATTTCACATTTCGTGTAATACATAAATAATAGCTCTACTCAGTCAATTCCTGATATGTAACGCGTTAAACACCAAATAGGTTCTAATAAATTGATATAAATATAGAATTACACCTAAATAAGAGCACTTAACATAGATTTTATAACCAATAAATAACCATGCAATTACCGCATCCTCCCAGCAAAAAAAACAGGAAACAACTGCAGGGAATCGCGTTAAAACAAAGGGATTCACGGATATTTTTATTTTGGGCGCAATACTCCCCTATTTCTTAAAATATTGTTTTATACAAGCTTATTTCCTTTCAATAAATACCATCAAAAATTCTGACTATTTATGTTTTTGCGGCTTTATTTATTCAAGAATTGACATCCCATCTGGGATATATCCGGCAGGGATACTTCCTATAGCTGTTAATCTTTCCAGATCAATAATTTCAATTTTATTAGCGTTAGAGTTTGATATAAATGCATACCTCCCATTTGGATGCATCAATATGCCAATGGGTGTAGGTGTAGGATATAGTATCCTTTCAACAATTCCATATTTGCCTGGAAAACGAATCACTTTTAAGAGCTTTTTCTGTTCTGCATCAAAAATGGAAATAGATCCTGCTTCAAAATTTGATACGAAACACATTTTACCGTCCAGTGTAAACCTTACCCGTAATGGAAAATCCTCTGTATACAAAGTATCTATTACCCGATTAAGTTTGGTATCTACAATATATATGGAATTATCGAGATTATTTGACACCCACATTTCTTTTCCATTTGGAGATACGTCTATTCCTTCCGCACCATTGCCACACGAAATTATTGAAACCAATTTCCCTTCAACCAAATCGAAAACACTTACAGAATTAGATTTAATATTGGCTGTATATGCAAGGCGACCATTGGGGTGCAGAGCTAAAAGATGACTAAACTTTTGTTGTGTTGATATGGTCATTTCAATTTCTCCTGCTTCTATATCAACAACCAATAAATCATTTCCAACATCTGTAACAACTACAACCTTTTGCTTATTAGGGATAGCAACTATGCCATGCGGCTTCACATTTTTGCCTAAAGAAATAACTTTGCTAATGGTGTTATCCTTCGTATTAATTACGGTTAAACTATTTCCAGCTACAGATTTACTTCCATAATTGGTAACAATTAATTTTGTTTGATCTGATAGCATTGTAGCCTCATGCGGTTCAATTTCAACCTGCATTTCTTTGATAATATTACCCGTCTTTAATTCTATTATGGATATGGTGCTACCACCTTTATTAACGATGTACAACACTCCCGATATAGAAATTGGAAATTTTTCTTTTGCAATTAGATAAATAACCATTACAGATACTGAAAGCAACACCCCAGCAATTAAAATAATTTTCTTTATCATAATTTTCCTTTTCTAAATCCTTTTACCGCAAAATTGCAAGCCCCATAATTTTATTTACATCCATTTTTCTTTCCACATTTGAAAAACAAGAATGTTCCACAGCTTTTGATTATTAACCTGTTTACCCGAAAAAAAAGCGTCTCTTAGTTTAACAACCTCGGAAGTGAAAATGCCATCTTTTTTAATTTTATCTTCATTAATAAAATCGTAGTAATAGTTTTTTAACTCGTCGCCAAACCAATTTGAAAGTGGTGCCAGAAATGGTTTTTTGGGACGATCCATGAGTTCTTTTGGTACATAACGATGTACAATACTTTTCAGAATATGCTTATTTACACCGTTTCTAATCTTATAACTAGATGGTAGACGACTAGCAAACTCTATAATTCGATGGTCTAAAAACGGCTCTCTTCCCTCAAGTCCCACCGACATGGTTGCACGATCCACCTTGGCTAAATTATTATCGAGTAAGAATGTTTTATAATCAATGGCCAATAATTTATTCAAAGCATCATTGGAGCCATTTAGTTCTGAACTAATATCAAAATAGGTTTTTTTATTCTTTGTTTTTACCGCCATATATTTATTGGCTTCGCTCGTTGTAATAAATTGTGATATTGTTTTTAAGGCATGTGAAGGTGTATGATTCGTCCAGATTTCTTGCATTTTTTCGTATCGAGTTGAAAAATTGTAGGTATTTCGAAGTATTGGAAAGTGTTCTGGCTTAATTAGATTCATGGTTCCTGCCAAAGTAGATTGAATAAAGGATGGATATTTAGTGAAGGCTATGGAACGATTAAATTTATCATAACCACCGAATATTTCATCTCCAGCATCGCCAGACAGCGCCACTTTAACGTTCGACCGTGCAAACTGACTAACCAATAGTGTTGGTATTACAGAATTATCAGAGAATGGTTCATCAAAAACAAAAGGCAATTGCTCCAACACACTCCTTGCATCGTCTGGTCCTACAATTTTTTCGTGGTGATCGGTACCTAAATAATCTGCTATCCTACGTGCATCATTAGACTCATCGAATTGTTTTTCCTCGTAGCCAATTGTAAAGGTTTTTATTTTTTTTGAATACAGAGATTGCAAAATGGCAACAACAGCTGTACTATCATACCCTCCACTTAAAAAAGCTCCTACCGGCACATCAGCAATCATTCGGTACGAAAATGCACTGATCATTAACTTTTCTAATTCATCGCATGCTTCGTTGTATCCAATATCTAATTTGGGCTTATTGTAACAATCCTCTATGCTCCAATATTGTTTCATTTCGATATCTTGATTATCGAGATTTATCTCCAAATAATTACCTGGACGTAGTTTATGGGTATTGTTAAATATTGAATATGGAGTTGGGATATAATTGTATTGCAAAAACAGTGATAAGCTATCGTAATTAATCTCCTTTATAAACCCTTTGTGCTGATGAAAACTCTTTAGCTCTGATGCAAACAAAAACAAACCATCTTTGATATAATAGAACAGCGGCTTTACTCCGGCTCTATCGCGAAACACGAATACCTTATTGGTCTTTTTATTGTAAAGAACAAAAGCAAACATGCCTATAAATTTATCAACTGCTTTTACCCCCCATTTGTCGAAAGCTTTAATTATCACCTCTGTATCCGAACCCGAATTAAACTTGTAGCCCAATCCTTCAAGTTCTTTTGAGATCTCTCGGAAATTATAAATCTCGCCATTAAAAACGATGATCCATTCGTTAAAAATCATTGGTTGATGCCCTTTTGCTGTAAGATCCAAAATTGACAACCGCCTTTGACCAAGGCCAATATTTGCGTTTTCTGTACGCTCAAAACACAAACCAAAATCATCCGGGCCCCTATGTTGTAATTCATGGGTCATTTTTTCAAGTACTAACTCAGATGACTTTTTATTAAAATCTATAAAGCCTGATATTCCGCACATATAATTAAAATTTAGGATTTGTTTTAACACCCATATTCCATATTAGAGCAAGAAAGAAATACCTAATATGTTTACTATTATTTTTCAACATAAACGCCATTGTATTTTTGGGTACGCTGAAAAGAAAGAAAAAAACAAAAAAGATAAACTGGGCATAATAGGGCTTATTTCTCCTCATAAACAAGATTCTATTCCTTGTTAAATAGTAGGTTTTAAGGGTACTATCCAAACCTATTGTTCCGGATACCCTATGACGTATTAATGCATTTGGCTGATAAAAAACTTTGTAGCCTGCCTCTTTTATTATTTCGCACCACTCTACTTCTTCGTAATACAAAAAGTATGGCTCTGGAATCATTCCTACCTTATCTACTATATCCCTGGTTGTCATCATGCCCCCTCCATGGCAGCTTGATGTTTCTTGAGGAATGTTATACTGTCCGTTATCAACTGTTCCTTGACCAATGATTCTATTTCTGCCAGACAGATTATTTACATCGGTACAGCCGGCATAATCAAGAATATCTGGTTGATCGTATACATGAAACTTAGGGCTCACAATCCCAATATTCTCATATTCTAAAAAGGTATTTATTAAGGTTTCTATTGCTCCCTTAGTGATTATGGCATCGTTATTAAGAAATAATAAATACTTACCAGTTGATGCTTTAATACCTAAGTTACAACCACCTGCAAATCCTAAATTAACCTTACTGCATATTAGTTTTACTTCGGGAAAGCTGTCTTTAATTAAATCGGGAGACTTTGATGGAGAAGCATTATCAACAATAATTATTTCCAAATTAGGATAGGCCGTATCCTTTAGAAACTTCACCATTTCGCAAGTCATTTCTGGCTCATTATAATTTATGCTTATCACAGAAACCTTAGGAAGGTTACTTTTTGCTTCTAACTCTTCCATTATGCTACCCTATTTATTGCATTTTCAATTTCCTTTATGTTGTTTTCCCATGTGTGACTTTGAGCAAAATGAATGCGCTCTTTCTGTTTACTTTCATTGTCTTCAACTATCGCTTTCTCAATCAACCGAATATAATCTTCGGCGGTTTCTCCTAAGTAAACATGATCTTCAAAAATTTTCATTGTTGGAGTATCAGTAGCAATAATTGGTTTTCCCATAGCCAAGTACTCATCTATTTTCCTTGGGTAATTACCAATGGTTAAATCGTTTACAATTTGGGGATTGATACAGATATCAAAATATTGAATATACAGGGGTAATTCTTCCATTTTCTTACTACCTAGAAAGTGTACGTTATCCATTTGATGGAGTTCACTATTCTTAAAAGAATCTTCTTCTGGGCCAACCAACACTACTTGCCATTCAGGTTTTGCTGCAGCAAGGTCTTTCAACAGATCAAGGTTGAGTCTTCTACTTGACAGCAGCCCAACATACCCTATTTTTACGCCTTTAATACGAGCAAGATCCTTCGGTTCATTTACCTGTTGGTGCTTAAATTGCGACAAGTCGCAACCTTGACCTACATAGTAGCTATTAGAATTATTTTCTCTTGCCAAATCTGCTAGGTGCGGAGAGTTGGCAACAACAAGGTCGGCACTCTTAATAATCTCGGGTTCCATAACACTGCCATGTTTTGCCCAGTAAGGAACCGTCATTAAATTATCTCTTGTATAATAAACAAATAAACTTGGCCGAAGCAATTCGGATAAATGTTTACTGCGAAACATATCGCTATCGGAAAACAGAATAAAATCGGAAAATTTCAGCTGCTTCTTAACTTGATTTATTGCACGAGCAAACCGAATCCCATTCATCCTATTAGCCATTCGAAATAGGAAGCTAGGCAACCAATTCATCGACTCAAGAATTACTGGTGGAGTAAACACCCACAAGTTATCGTTGACCATCCGTAAATTAGAACGTCGCCCCTTTATTACCTCTAATTGACCTTGAACTTGCTTGGTTCCTCTTCCCCTTAAAGAAGTTATTCTATCTAAGGGAGGATCGATAAAAAGAACACGTCGGTTTTTAGAAAAAGTTTGAGCAATATTCTTGCAGTTCCCTCCAATATCTGCATCCCAAGGTTTAAGGCCAGTTATTATAACATCTATTTTTCCCATCATACACAAGCAATATATCTGTTCATTTATTTAGTTGTATGTATTCGAATTTCTACCTCAAGATTTTAGAACCATTAATTTTCATCCTTATATGAGCCATCAAATACTGTTATCTATTTCCAAGCATTCACGAGAAAACTTAACTGCTTTAACCCGCTATTCATTTTGATAATTATTCAACAGGCCTCTTCCAAATCCAATGCCCTCAATATTTTATATAAGGAATCCAAATAAGAGCATGACAATTCGTCTCGATTATAGAATTAATCTCCACAAAAGAAAACCAGATTCATCGCAGTATATGCTCATACAGCATATTGACCTGATCAAGAAATGTTTGAGGGTGATTTTTTCAGATTAGCTAAAGAAACTAGGATAGAAGTTCTGCGTGTTTCTTTGGATGCAAACAAAATGTGTTTATCGGAGACCTTCCTGACTTTAGCTTACCATTGATGAAAGAGAATAATTCATAACCATTTTCTTCTAGAAACTTTTTCGCTTGGTCGTTAATGCACTCCAATAATAAAATAGGAGTATGTTCTTTGATCGTTTCTGTGGCCCCTACCAGTACCTCCGCTTCAAACCCCTCCACATCTATTTTAATAAAATATGGATTCAAACCAAAGTCGTCCAACTTCCGAGTAACACAATTCACTTTCCGTAAACGAAACTTTGATTCATCATAACCGTAAATTCTAGTTTTAAGCCATTGATTAACACCTACCAAATCAAAAGAAGATAAACCATCAAACATCCAATTTCGATAGAAAGGAATATAAAAATCAAACGCTTTGTTTTCGCCAGCCAACCCAACATTATGCATTTCAACTCTTTGGTTTTTAAAGAACATTTTTTCTATCTTATCGCAAACGACTTTATTGGGTTCGAAGCCAACAATATTAACATTTTCAGGAGAGAAAAGCATCATTGAAACGATTGATTGACCACGGTTTGAACCAACATCTAGATATACCTGCTCCTCGTTAGGTTTAAACTTGTCCAATGCTCTAAACTCGTACTCATGAGGCACCTTGAATATCTTCATTAAACGAATGGTTAACCAGTAATTTGCATCCTGAAGAAATGGAAAAAACACCTGAACACTTCTTAATATTTTTTTTAACAATTCCATAATTTTTATATTTATCCTTTGTTTTTCTTATTTACGGCACAAAGCAAAATAGGTTGGATAATAAAACCAGATTATCCATACCGTACACCTAATCGAATACTCTATAACTTTCTTTAAACAAAAAATCAAGCTCAAGAAACACCTCATTTTACAGATCATTATCATTATGTTTTTCATGCAGTATCTTCATCACCAACGTTATAAGCAGTGAGCCAACCATTTTTAAATCTGCCATCGAATACATTAAGATCCTTAGAAGACTAACTCCTAAAATTCTGTTTAATATAATTAAGACACAGATCGTTCCAGCAACCAACGTTATCAGCGATCCATATGCTGCACCAATCAATCCAAATACAAGCACAAAAAAGTAAGTAATTACTACTCCAACTACCGCACTAGATGAAATAAAATAAAAGTTTATATGCGCTTTTCCAATGGCATTCATTGCTACACCAAACTGCCTCAGGAATGGAACAAAAAGACCTGTTAAAATTGTAATTCTTAACAGATCTGCAGACTCTCTATATTGCTCTCCTGCCAATAAAAGAACAAGCGGCTCTGCAAAAGCATACACAAGAATTACACAAGGAATAATACACAATATAATAAGTGAAACTGAGCGCTCGTATAGATGAACGGTGCTGCCTTCTCCTTTATCATTCAATCGTTTTATCATAGCTGGGTAAATAATCTCGGCAATGGTTCCAAGCGGAATCTCAAACAAATTTGCGATTCTCATTGCGGGGTTGTACAAAGCTACGCCCCGAGTCCCAATCATTCCTCCAATTAACCAATCTCCAATATTCTTGTTGAGCATACTACTTATGTTAGTCCCAAATGTGAATTTGCCGTAACCAAACAATTTCTTAATCCAATAAAAATTAATAGATGTACTAAATTTCAGATAAGGGAGCGCAAACAAAAACGCCACAATACCGCTAAAGAAATAGCCCAATACAAATACAATGGTTAAGGTAATTAGGTCTATTGAGGCACCTTGAATGTATTGGTAGCAGATGTATATAAAAGGAACCAACTTTTGAACAAAGAAGCTAAAAAAGGTACCTGCAAATTTCATATTGGCCTGTTGGAGAAAATTGTAATGCGAAAACCAGGTGTAAAACACAGCCCCAAAACAATAGATTAAATACATCTCGGAGAGCCCTGGGGCATCCCAAAACAAATGCAACGTAAACGAAAGAACAATAATCGAAACTATTACAAAGCAGCCAGTAAGTAAATTCAAGATTAACGATGCACTAATTATATCTAGTTCCGAGCTTTTATAAGTACCTAAATACCTAAGTAAAGGATTATATATAAATGCATTACGAATGGATTCGAATACAGCCGTTACAGATAAAAACAGCGTCCAAACACCCAATTCCCTTGGGGTCATTATTCTTACCAAAAGAATAAAGTTTAAAAGCCCAAAAGCAGTTATAGAGATCCGATTAAGAAGCGAAAACGAACCCGATTTAAACCAATATGATTTTCTAATATTATCAAACATTCCTTACCATTTATCATCTGTTGCAAAACCCAATGCAATTAAATTGTCACCAGCATATTTTTTAAATATCTTCTTCTTGCTCTCACTCCAATTTAACCACTTATGATTTGGATTAAACTGATCCGTTTTCTTAATGGGCGACCAATGCACAATGTCGTTGGTTTGATGAGACGAGGACCCCAATATAGGCACATCGTCAATTTCATTCCATGGATAACGATCTTCATCTAATTGAAGGAAGTTTATTATCTTTTTCAATTCACCAGCGGTATCATTATTAAAGTGATCGAAACGCACAAAAAGATATTGATTCTTTAAACCAGCTTGATTTGCCTGTTTTTGAAATTCCAAGATCGAATCTACTCTACTCGACCACCTCTTACACATTTGTTTAAATGTACCGTCGCCACCCCACGATTTGGAAAAAGACTCTATTGTGTCTCGTCCATCTCTGACAAGAATAATTACCGTTGCACGCGGAAAGAGGTGATAAATATTTTCAAGTTGACCGGCATCTGGTGTCCGAAACAATAAAATTTTATCGTTGCCAATAAAGGATTGGAAATATCTCAGAATGCCTTCACCCATGTATCCAACCATCGATTTCGCATGTGCTTCCAACATAGGCTCTCCACCATCTACCCATTTACTCCAACATGATACCGTGTTGTATGCATATGCTTTGATGTGCTCGGAATAACTATACAAGCATTGCTCAGCAGGCAGATCCTTGCCGCAAGGCACCTCAAGTTCCTCGTGTTTAGACAATACATTCCCCAAGAAATTGGTTCCGCTTCTTTGTGTTGGTGAGATAATATATACCAGAGGCGTATGCCTATTTAACTTTGATACATCTTGCTTGGTCCACTGAGGATCAAATGGCGTTTCGGGAAACAAAGGAAACGGCCGATCTAACGAACTGAATAGAAAATTAGCCCTTATGTTCTTGTAATTTTTCTCTCCTATTATCTTTCGTAATACTTGAGCAACCTGCTTAAGTAAATTCATTTTTGCTTTCCTCATCTTTAACTATTTTATTTTATAAAACTTCAAACTTTGCGTTTATAACATTCAAGAAATATTGTTTCTCTTGTTTAAAAACGTTTTACTTTCTACGTGAGGATAATCCTCTTCTTTATCCCATTTTTCCGACATAAACACAAAGGCCATTGAATAGATTACAATCAAACTTGTAGGCAAGCCCCCTGTAAAATGAGACGTATAATTTACAAGTAATGCTGCCAATAAGCCGGATGACATCCCTGTCATCTCATTGCGTAGTTTTGGGGTTTTCAGTCTCCAAGTAATCAGAACTATTTTACCCATAATTACCACATAGAGTATTGTAAATAGAGATAGGCCAACAATTCCGGTTTCCACCCAAATCTTAACATATTGACCATCTGTCGCAATAGTACTTATGAAAGTATTTGGGGAAAACCTTTGCCCCCATCTTTCCGATGAACCAATTCCACATCCAAAGGGCCTTGTTTTCAAATGTTCTTCTAAGATCTCTCTATTGTCTAACCTCTCCTGAAAAGAAACATCATCGGGATTAAATGCTGTTCTCATTCTTCTTACTGGGGCTATACTGTGTAAAACAAAAGTGAAAATAAGCAGATACATTATAAGCCCTCCCGTAATTGATCCAATGGCAAGAATTTTAAAGTTCTTTGAGAAAACCAAATAAGCAGAAAGGCCAACTATCGGAATCATTATCGATGCACGTGTCCCAGAGATAATCATCCCATAAAAACAAACTGCTGCGGTTAGATAATAGAAAAGTTTTCGCAACAACCTTTTCTCTGTAATTGAAAATATCGCTGCCACAGTTGCAGTATGAGCTTGAGATGAGCCAAATTGATTGGCATCCGATAAAAATGAAAACATTCGAGTAAACTCACCCCATAACATATGAGTAACAGCACCAGGACCATTTAACCATACTTGTTCAAATCCAAATACGCCTATCCAAAATTGTTTTGCTGCATAAATCCCTAAAAGGAAAGAGGCGCCAAACCATATATCTATAAACCGTTTGAAATCTGAATGTTTATTGTAGAGTAGAAAAATAAGGGGGCTCAACAGAATACCTTTAAGCGCTATATCTCTAACTGCATAAATCCAAGCAATTTTACTGGTTGCCTCGGGATTAAGTATTTGTAAAATGCAATATACTGCCCATATGCCAAGGCAAGCAGTTAAAGTATTTCTCATTATGAACCAATTGGCTTTTTTGAAATATTTGAAAAAAATCAATATCCATGTTAGCACTATTAGGGAATCTATAACAAGTCCTAAAGGTGGGCCTGGCATCACCCTTGTAAAACCAATGATAAGAAAAGACAGTATAAAAATGACCTCTAAAGCTAAGCTAGGTTTTAGAAGCACTCTATGAAGAAAATAGAACGCAGCAAAGAAACCCAGAATACCCAAAGACACATAGAGCCCCGCAGAAAATGCAAAGCCAACACAAACTCCAAGCACTCCAAGAACAAGTAATGAGATCCCAATTATGCTGTATAATTTATCTCCCCCTGTTTTCTGAAAGGGATCTGCCGCAATATTTTTTTCGTTCTTCAACAATCTAGTTTATTTAAAACTTAACATTCTTAAACTGAAGCTTCAACAACTGTTTTACCTTCGTTCTTAACCAACTTCGTTTTTTGGGTATTTCCCCTATAATTGTTTCTAATACATCCGGGTGAGCACCATTGATAATAGAAGACATTTTGTGATCTACGATTTTAGAATAGCTCTCCAAGGCCATATTATCGGCTTCATTCCACCCTCTGTTAGATCTAACAATCAATAGCGACAAATGAGCCATGCTCATTATTTTTATAGGTAAATCGCTCCCTATTATTGCTGGAATTTCGAAGAAAACGAAACGATAGTCTTTGCTCTTTTTATTACCAGAAATTCTGCGATCACTTAAAACGACATCCGAGTAATTATTTGGCTGATCATATTCAATGTTATCCTCATCGTCATCTTCAAGTAATAGTTTTGATTCACCATTCGTTTTAGGTCTAATTACCAAAGTGGTTTCTCCCGTTGCCCTCATGTCTTTAGCCACCAAACTCGCCAATTGCGACTTACCTTCTTGTTCTCTTGTACTAAAGAATAAAACAACAAAAGGATGTTTCTTTTCTTCGCAGTTATAAAATACATAGTTGATGTAATTCGACATCTGATTAACCAGACGCATATGAAGTTCTTCTTCTTCTTCTGAAACTTTAGAAGTAACCAAAGGAAAACCTCCAGCCAGATATAAATTTGTAAACTCTCTTATTCGTTCTGGCGTTTTAATAGAATTGTCGAAATACTCCAATAGAATAAGCACCCCCAGTGGCAACACAACTCCAACTATGCAAGCCAAAATCATGAATAATATTTTCTTCGACTTTTCAGGGTTGATCGGATAATATGGTGCATCTATTACCTTTAAGTTGCTTGTCATATACAAGTTCTGCTGCTGTAACTTGGCTAAATTCAAACTGGCCAATAGAGACAAGTAATTTTTTTCTAACACACCTATCTTTCTCTCTATCTCCTTTATAATTGAACCTAGCCTGGAGAAAACAGCGAAGGTGCTATCAAAGTCACGGCTTTGTAGCTCATACTGTTTTAACCTGGCTTCACTCTCTTCTATTTTAATTATGGCCTCCAACCAAATCTGTAATCTATTCTCGGTGCTTACTCCGTTAGATGACGAATTAATATCGTGCAAACCAGAAACTTCTTCCTTCAATCGCCCCTTTACTTTTTCTGCCCTCTGCTTTATAGAAATAAAATCAGTATTGTAAGGCAAGCTGTCCTCCTCACTTTTACTTCTCCCCAGCATATCTTCAACAACTATTTGAGAGGTAAGTTTTCCTAAACTATTTCTCAGATCCATAATTGCGTGACTTCTCAACCTGATACTATCCTGTATTTCCATGGTGCTTTCCGTTGTTTTTCGCGCTGCTTCTGCTGCGGCAAGAATTAGCTTCTCCTCCTCTTTTGCCTGTTCATAGTCTTCCCGTCGAGATGATATGTGACGTGTTTGTTCGTAATAATTAATAATATTATTGTTGGTCATATGCGTGCTTAGCTCTTGCTCCGCATCGTTTAATCGAATCTTTGCTAAGTCCGATTCGGCGAGAAAATAATTCACTACATCATTTGATTCTGTAGATTTTATTTTCTTAACCATGTTAAGAATTACATCGATCGCGATTCTTGCAGTATGAAGACAAATTCCTGCGTCTTGCGCGATATAATCCAATTTAACAATATCACTATTGCCTTCTCTCTTAACCGACAAGTTGGAGAACTGATCCAAGCCGAAAAATTCATTTTCAGAGTTTAATAGAATGCTTATTTCGTTGTTATAATCTGCAGCATACCTTGCCACCAAGTTTTGATAGGTAGCCGTTTCATTATGAAGCACTATCACTTCCTTTTTCAATTCTTCGGAAAACAGTGATTTAAAATCATCCTGTGTATCTAGAAACATATCTTCAGCAGAGATACTTTCCTTAGACATGTAAAAAGCCAATGTTTTTAAAATAACTTCTTCCTTTGTTTCTCGTGATCTTATGTTCTCAAAGAAATTGTCGAATTTGACCGTAATCTTAGGGACAATAAATTTATCAGAACTTGTTATTGAATACCCTGTAGCAAAACCGGTATATATGGTAGCTGATGTACGGTAATCTTTGTTAGCGTCCTTTATCAGGAGAAACACCAATACCACCATTACTAGGGGCACTATTAAAAGCACCTTATAATGATATATTAAAAGTCTAATAAATGATAATACTGTCATGTTCTATTCTTGCATTATTCCAATAGCATTTTTCATTTCAAGATCTGGTTTGGTAAGTTGTGTACATTGTGCTGCACCCGTAAATTAGTTCTCATACAGCCATTATTTATAAATACAATGCCAAACACGGTAACACGTACTATTCAATACATTACATGACTATACAGCAACGCCAACAGTCTCTATTCGAGATTTATTCTTGATACAAGACGACCTGGACAGGTGTCTCACATAGAACTCCATGAAGATTTTTTATAGATTTTATCGACCTGAGGAATGACTTTACAAAGCTCCTTTTTTAAGCTGATCAACAGCAAAATGGCAAGCTCTTGCAGTTAATGCCATATAGGTTAGCGATGGGTTTTGAGACGCAGAAGAGGTCATGCAACTACCATCGGTTATAAAAACATTTTTCACGTCGTGCATTTGATTGTTCTTATTCAATACCGAGGTGCTTGGATCTCTTCCCATTCTTGCAGTTCCCATCTCATGAACTTCAGACCCTGGGGTAGGTTTGGATTGATATGAATATACATTTACAAATCCTGCATTTTTCAACATCGCTTCTGTTTGAACCTTTACATCTTCGAGCATCGCTTTATCATTAGCACTGTTTTCAAAAAACACTTTTACGATTGGAAGTCCCCATTTGTCTTTCTTTCCGTAATCTAATTCAATCTTATTCTCATAATTAGGGAGCATCTCCCCTCTACATCCCAACCATATTTTCCATTGACTCGGTTGGGTAAGTTTATCTTTAAATTTGGCACCAAACCCTTTCGAGGGATACTCTTGCCACCCCTCTCTAAAGGCTGAGCCCATAAGGGCATATCCCCTTTTAAATGAGCTTTCTTTTTGTCCATCTAGGTTTCGAAACCTCGGAATATAAATCCCTCCTGGATTTCGACCTGTATAATATGAATCTTTAAACCCATCATAATTAGCTACCGTTCCGGAGTTCATCAAATGATCCATTAGGTTATGCCCAACCTGTCGGCTCGAATTCCCCAATCCATTAGGAAAAGAAGTACTCTTTGAATTAAGTAATATTGCAGCAGTAGCGATTGTAGACGCATTAAGGAAAATGATTTTCGCATAATACGCTGTTTCTTTTTTAGTAATGGCATCAATAACTCTAACCCCAGTCGCCTTATTTATTTTAGGGTCATACATCACCTCTTTCACAATAGAATTAGGTCGCAACGTCATGTTGCCAGTTAACTCAGCTGCAGGAAGTGTTGCCGAGTTACTTGAAAAATAACCTCCAAACATACAACCTCGGCTACATAAGTTTCTGTACTGACATGGACCTCTACCATGTTTACTTTGTGTTAGATTGGCCAAACGAATTGGAATAACCGTACGATCTTCATACTGTTTACTTACGCTATCCGAGAAATATGATTCCAGACAATTCATGGGGATATGAGGGAGATAGGTACTATCTGGCAGATGCGGAATGTTTGCTTTCAGACCACTAACTCCTACAAACGTCTCTACATATTTGTACCACGGCGCAATGTCGTTGTAACGAATTGGCCAATCAACGGCAACATCTTCTTTCAGGTTCGCTTCAAAATCCATTGGGCTAAGCCTATAACATTGTCGCCCCCATGTTAACGACCTACCACCAACTTGGTACCCTCTAACCCAATGAAATGGATTCTCTTGTAGGTAAGGATAATCCTTGTCTTTAACAAAAAAGTGCTTATTGCCCTCGTTAAAATACTTGCTTTGAATTGGACTATCCCGAATATCGGATTTCGTATTTTGAAGCAATCGTGATTCGAATTCCCAAGGATGCATTGCGGCAGTATTATAATCGTCAATGTGTTTTACATCTCTCCCTCTTTCCAACACAAGCGTTTTTAAGCCAAGCTCACAAAGTTCTTTTGCAGCCCAGCCTCCACTTATCCCCGATCCTACAACAATTGCATCAAACCTATTTTTTTTCTCCATCTATCCTTTTAATTATCTTGTGGCCCATACTTTCTGTTTGGTAAGCAGAGGCTGGCAACTGATGTATTTACCGGGAATAGCATTGTATGCTAATCCTTGCATCATCCCCTCTTTCGATGTGCAATAACCTTGTACCGTTAATTTTTTTAACAGATGAAAGAAAGAGAATCCGAAAATTTTAGCTTGTACCTTACCAATTGTTCCTTCACCCGTTTTTCCTTCATGTTCATAATAAGTGAGAATCTCTTCTCGCTGATCAAATGTACATTCTTCAAACGAATGTCCAAATAAGGAATGAGTTCGAGCTATTAAATCTTGCAGTCCGTTAATAAAATTGTTTTGATTTACACGTGTTGTATTTTCCTTAATGTTTAATATGATAAACGAATAAACCTTTGCACCCGATGCGCCAACACTATCTGTTTGTGGAATAATGGTTTCGGATAAAGCATCAAGTAATTTTGCGTTTCTATCTAAAATCGACAGGTCGGTGGATCTAAACATAAAAAATGTTTTCCAACCAGAATATATGAAGCCCGTGCCCACTACGGCTGCTAACGAAAGCTTAAGCATTTCTCTTCTATTCATACAGCAGTTTCTAATGTTAAATTATACGACAATAAAATGCGATTGGTTATTTCAAATCATTATCAGGATTCGTCTTCATGCAACACACACCAGCTCTTCTAATTTATCTGCTGCGGCAACTCAGCTAAGTTCTATCAACCCCAAAGGCTCATTAGAGGATTTCGTCTAACAGCCTTTTCTGGGTTTAATGAATTACAATTTTTTCAATAATGGTTCCAGACCCTGTGTTAAGTCTTACCAAATAGCACCCCGTTTCTATGCCTTTTAAAGAAATTATTTTTTGAGTACTGCCCGTTAAGCGATCCTCCTTTAATAATTGTCCGGAGAGTCCAAAAATCTGAACAGACCCTCGCCCATCTATCCCTGTTAGTATCAATTGATGATTGATGCAAACGAAATTAATGTTACTGAATGGCTCCTTTATTACTAATTCAACATCCGACAATTTCAACAATAAATTGAACCTCTCTGCATTATCCGATTTATTGAATTGGAATGTATAAGGTTCTTCTGAACTACTTTCGTACAATATATTCTCTTGAAGATCCTCAAGATAAACATGAACTTTGGTATCGAGTTCTCCTACTAAATCGAACTTAAAACTGTACGTTCCATCAGTAGCAACTTCTAAAAACAAGGGAATAACTTCATCAGCAAGAGGCATCGAAATCGAGCTAATCGAAATCTTATCGTCCCCTATTTTGGTATATAAATCAGGGTTATTGCCCCACGATTGTAATTTATAAGCATCATATTCTGAATCAAAATCTAAGGAAGCTCCAGCAATAAATCGGATGGCCGTTTCATCTGTTTTACCATCTCCCTCAACAATTAGTTTAAGAGAAACATCATCTTTTCCACTTTTGTAAATATCCACATTGTCGCCAAGCGTTCTTACATCGTTGGTTAATTCGAATGTTGTGTTGCTCGAAACCTTCACAAGAAAACCTTGCATAGTCGCAATTTTATTTGTTCCACCATTAACTCCAAGTCCATCAACATAACTCGTATATCTGTCGTTGGCATAATCGTATAAATAAATCGCACTAGACATTGAGGCCGGCAAGTCTACCAAATTCCAATCTATCATACTCGGATACGGATTACCAATAAAATTCCAACCATCTACATCCAAATTACCCGAGTTAGTATTTGTTAACGACCTAGTGATAGAACCTGTGTTTATAGTTCCTGTTAAATCAATAATACGATCTGCCCAGAACTCGAACAAAACAAAACCTTGCATATTCTCAATAACTACATTGTCGTTTCCTGGGCCCATCCAACCAATTTGAGAATTGGCATCTAAATTTGTTTCATCATAGATCATTACATTGGGCCATGGCACATCCAGAGGCCCGTTACCTAATCCAATTAACGGGATATCATCATCTATTTCGGCATAGGTTACTCCGTTGAATGGGGAGCTCATATAGTGCCAACCTTGCGATCCTGACTTCTGCTCTAAGTAACGTTCCATTGTTACATCACCGCTTATTGATCCTGAATTGTGAAAAATAACGCCTGAGAGTAAGGCGTTGGAGATTATTTTCAGTTCAGATCCGTTTACGTCCAGTACTCCCGTATTCAAAGTAAGCGCGCCTTTAATATCTTGGTCGGCGCCTAAAAATACATTTGCATCAATGTTTAGATTATAAAAACTATTTACACCATAAATATATTGATCAACACTACCTTTCATAGTAACAGCCCCCAAATAACTAGGAGATGAGAATGCATACAGGTTTTCTAATACTTTAACATGTCCGGCTGCAGTAACAGAAGCACTATTGTTCTTGTTAAATATGATGTTGTTTACTACTACTATATCGTCAATCACTAAAGGATACGTTTCCGTACTCGAGTCTTTAATAATTACAAATTGATTCGCTTCTAAAGAACCTGTTCCTGAAGGGTCAGGAACCAGCCCTTCTTCCCAATTATCCTTATTGTTATAGTCGCTACTTTCCGAGCCATCCCAAACACTTGCATAACTTGTTTTCCAACATGTTGATACATCGAAATTAACTAGTGTGCCGTTCAAAATTGAAGAGAAAGCTCCCGAGTGCATAGAGCTATTGGTAAGCACTACGTCGTTGGTGCATTTAAAATAGGCTCTTTGATAATTGGCAGGAACAGAGCCTGCTTCCCACATGCAATCTACAATATCGTCAGACAGGTCTGAACCATATATAATTAATTCATCCAAACGCCCATTGTAATATTTATCGTTTGTAATATTTGCACCTATATACAAATCATAGTTACTCGTGTTTATGCTCCCAACAACCGATGTAGACGCTTGCAAGATTCCATCTACAAATATGTTTATAGCCGTACCTGTGAGTGTACCAGCAATGTGATTCCATTCATTTGTTTTTAGAGCAGTTATGCCATCAACAGTGTGCCAAACACCTCCAACGAACACTTTAAACCGAGGGATGTTGGTTGCAGCGTTTATCCCCAAAAAGAATTGCTCATCCTTTTCCATAATTGGTTTTTCTCCACTTCCAGTAGGAGCTTCCGGATACACCCATGCCGAGTAGGTGTTGGTTCCGCCACTATGAAGCGCTAAATGGGAGGTAACCACCACATAATCATCTACACCATCAAAATAGAGTGACGCAGGATCTCCAACAGATTGACAATTGAATACATTTATCTCAAGCGTGTCATATGTAACACCTGCAGGTGAACCATCATCTGTTGCCATATATGCAACATAATGTGTTCCCTCGTCGGCCAACAGCGAATTAATTGTTATCGTATTTACAGAAAGGTTACCATCGTCAACCTCATATGTAAAATCAGATAGCGTACTATTTGTTATTACTGTAACCGTATTTTGATTTGATTCGGGAGAAGAAAAACTTGATGTTAATGTATAAGTCATATCTGGACACAAACTAATTTCTCTCGAATTTGGTAAATCGTTTGCTACAGGTGGCACATTAGTATTGGTTAAATCCATTGTAAAACAGCGACCATCCAAATAATGAATTCCATCTAGTTCACCTCCTGCTCCATCATAATCGGAGTTATCTTTTCCGAACAATCCAATCTGATAAAAGTTTGCACCTCCAGCAGTTTGCGCCCCAACTGTTCCGTAAACATTACTACCAAATCCATTTGTACCTCCACTGGCGTCTCCAACGCACCAATTCATATCGTCGTAAGCAAAGCGGGTATTGTAACCACTTCCAAGAACCTGATCCGTACCATCTGTCATAACCAATTGAAACGTATTGGTTATCGCCGTTTTCTTGTTATAATAACCCGTTCCAACCCATTGAATCGTAATCTTATTGCTTTCCAATTTAAAGTAAACTTGATTTGCCCCCTGACCAGTTCCTCTAAGGTCAACATCGCCCCAGTAAGGAGCAATCATGGCTGGTACGCCAGCATCCGGAAATCCTGAAGCTGAATATGCGCTGTACACATTTCCAAATGTAACATTACCATTTACGTTTATATAAACGGAGGTAAAGTCTTCACCATAAAAAGTATAGGTAAAACCAAGGTCAATGGGGCCATAAGAACCGTCGTCTCCTGGGTGAGCTTCCGCCCAACCAGACAAACCATAAACGCTATTAGTAATATTGGTGTAATTTCCATCTAGGTCGCCCCAACAAGAACTAATTGATTTAGTGAAGGTATCGTCATACCCCGGTACTTCAGGATATTCCGATTGAATGTTTTGCTCTTGATTAATAACGATAGGCTTTTCAGATTGTGCTTGCACATCTATACCAAGAAAAATAGATTCGAGGATAAAAATTGAAAATATTAATGTTAAAGACTTTAGAGATTTAAGGGAATAGTTCATAAACAGATTTATTTTAACATTGATTAATACGATTTCCTCGAATCAATCTACGCTCCAATAACAACAACCCTCAATGTACCAGCCTGTTACAACCTCAGCCGCATCACCATTTGTCTACAACAGAACCTCTTTCTCAAATCGAGATCGCAAGAATGATTTACCAACTCTAACCACATAGCATCATCAAAAAAAACTCATTTGTAATTTATATTTGGAGACGAGGAATGAAGTATTGGTTTGGTTAGTTACCAATTGGGTTTAAATCTGAAATAATTGAGGTGATTAATAACTCATGTTACGCATCGTTAAGCCACTTTTGCTAAATTGGGTGTTAATAACTGTTGTACTTCGGTTGTTGCTTTTTTCATTGCCATAATATTTATGTAGCGTTTTAGGCAAAAATGATTTTTACCCTTCCTCAT
>JABSPQ010000172.1 GCA_013214205.1 Flavobacteriales bacterium | reverse complement strand
TTGAAAATTTAGAAAATGTAAAACTATGGTTACATGATTTTATTAAAAATAACCTGACCACTGAGAAAATTTTAAGCATAACAAATGATAAACTTTTTTTTGACGCTTTTGTGGGCGGATTTGATTGCTAATTGGTATTACACTTGTAAACAACCAATATTTCCCATTTTCAAAATGAACGGTGGTGTCAATAGCTGCTATATCATCCATTATGACTTTTTCCAATTCCCACTTAAAAGGGAACTGAAGACATTTATATAACTCAATATTGTTATTGACCTTCCCTTCTGGGATCACATAATAAGTGCCATCACCCTCAAAAACAAACGGATAGGACAAATGATAATCCTTTTCAAGGATTGGTGTTACTGAATATTCTGGCCCTTCATCATTGAACTCAAGCATTGAAATATGCCCTTTCTTTTTTCGTATAAAAATTCTTCCATAAAAACGAAATACTTGTCATCTTTTTCAATAACATGAGGATCAGCCCAAAACCGATCTTTGGGAGGACATAGTTCTTTAAACTGAGAAAGGTCGGGAGCAATACGGTCAGTTGGCTGAAATGTATAAAATAGGGCCCATTGGTTAAAATAGAAGTGATTTCTAATTCTCTTCCTTATTTGAGTAATATAATATCGGAAAGATTTAGCCATGGATTCTGCATTTATTAATGTTCATTTCAAAAATGACTTTACCCAACGTTTTATTTTTTTCTTAAACCCTAATTTTCCTCTATTCCTGTTTAAATGAGGAAATAGCTCTTTAGGTATTGGCTTGTGCAAAAATGCACAAAGTTGCTCCCATCCATCTACTTCTTTCCAATTTACTACTAGTAATTGACCAGATCGAGAAGCAAAATGCTTTATCACATCACTATTGTGTTGCCGATACCTTTCCAAGTATTTTTCTTCGTTACCAGCTGGACTTCCTAAATCGGAACCATACACCCACTTTCTAAAATGTCTTTGTGTGGTTCCAAAGTGACTTACTACACTTTTTATCCATGAAGTTTCGTCCCGAAGCGTAAGAACAAACTTGGAATTAGGAAATTGCTCATCTAGTTGTTTGTAAAGGTTGAACCATGGATTATCCTGAAATGCTTCAAAAGCCATTGCAATTTCAAATATTGGTTCGAGGTCATTTGCATGAAGTAAATCCATCATTTCGGCCTGCCCCAACTTGTCTCGAACTGGTTTCGCTTTATGACAAGTTTTATATCCTAGCATTTCAAAAGCCTCGCCCAGAGAGGTTAACCCTGTTTTATGAAACCCAATTCCAAATATTTTAGATTCACTCATATCAACTTGTCATAGGTTGATCTTCTAATTTTCTAGCAAGTAAAAGATGGTTATGAATAGTTGTTACTTGCGGCCTAACTCTTTTTTTTCCTTCGGATTTATCCGTCCGAATTCCTTTAATCTTAGATCGGTCTCCATATTGATGATATGGATGATTTGAGTCTAAGGCATTTATCATTTCTAATCCCACTTGAGTATCCTTATTGGCTCTTTCTTCAATGTGTGGATTAGAGGATGCATCTTTGGTTGTTCGCCAAATAATATCATCAGACAATAGATGTTCACTCGCTTTTCTGAAAATATATCGACCAAATCCATTTTTTCCTTTTAATTCTGGAGGGATTGCCAAATAGAATTCAACTAATCGAATATCAAGCAATGGATAACGATATTCCATTTTGAAAGATCGAGCTGAAATATCGCACAACTCCAAGCGAATTAATAAATGCGGAAGCAGAAACCTAGCTACCTGTTTTTCTTGAAAAGTTCCGGTACGTTTATAGATCTTTTTACTTATTGCCAACCTTTCATTGATGTTTATCCGTTCTGCAAAATCTGCTTGAATAGGCCTAGCTAAAAACTTTGCATCGTAGCGTTTGTTTCGCTCAAAAATAAACGAGTCATTCCATCCTAATAAACGAAACGTTTCTTTTAAAGCAACTCCACATCCTTTTACAAAGGGGTTTTTGTTAGTTACCTTGCAATATTTAAGTAGCTCTTTTGTAAACTCGCCCCATTCTTTGTTAGCGAACAATACATTTAAATAATCACGTGATTGTGAAGACACCATATCATCACCTCCAAACCCAGAAAGTAAAACCCTGATGTTATCATCTTTACAATGACTAAACATGTCATCTCGAAACATTCCATTCATTTCTCGAAGTGGCTCATCATGTATCCTAGTGTTCCATTCCAATGCATCCAATAATCCCTTGTCAATCTTGTCTAATAAAACAAGGTTTATATGATTCTTCCCTTCGCAAAACTTCTTTATAACCTTACGCTCATCTTTTATCCAAAAATATTTTTCATCTTTAACAACCATTGAATAAAGAGAAAGGTCTTTCTTTTTTAATTCTAATTGCTGATGTGCGTGTGCCGTCACTGCTGAAGAGTCTATTCCTCCACTAAACTCTGCTCCAATTGGGAAGGCAGTCCTTGTACGGCAGGCAACTGCTTCTTCTAATATTTTCCGAAACGCATCAACATATTCCTGTTCGGAGTCGAACTTTGTTTTTTTATTAGGGTCTAACTGCCAATACCTACTTATCTCAATTTCATTATCCTTAATTACCATGAAGTGAGCAGGCTCCAGACGATAAACATGTTTGTATAAAGTTCTATTTCTATCTACATACCTACGAATCAGCATATCGGCTATCCACTCTTCATTTTTCTCTGTATTTGTTTCGGGCAAGGCCAAAATTCCTTTTATTTCAGAAGCAAATGCGAAGATTCCATTTTGATGATAGTAATAAAAAGGCTTGATCCCAACTTGATCTCTAGCACAAAACAAGTGCTGCTTTTGATCGTCCCAAATTGCGAAGGCAAAGTCGCCTATAAGGTGTTTAGGACATTCTGTTCCCCATTTTTTATAGGCCTCTAAAATAAATTGACTATCCGGTAATTCGAGTGAAACATTCGGAGTTAACAGTGACAAAAGTTCTTTTCTATTATCTATTCTCGCCGAGGCCGTTATGGTTAAACCACTGCTTTCATCGAAAGAAGGTAGAGATTCATGAAGTGATTCTGGAGTATTATGTAGGAGTAAGTTGCCTAATCCTACTTTAGCATTTTGCCATTTGTTTGTTGCATCGGCTTTCCAATGATCTAACCGTTCAATCATTTTATCGATCGATGCCGATTCCAGATCTCGATCTACAGAAGATACACAGCCACAAATAGCACTCATTAGATATGATATTGGTGTAAAAGTAGATAAAATAGCAACAGCATTATTGGGTGCCAATTCTGAATCAAAGCAGAATAATTCGGTGGAATAAATATTAAATTATTGCTTTACGCAAGTAGTGGGATAGAATGAGAGTATAAGATGCTAATTTTGAATAGCATTATTCAAAATTAACTTTTAGAGAAGGCTTAATTAACCTCTATAACAAACTGTTACGAGTCATAGGTTGTAGAATCGTCTCCTGAGGGGCTAGGCCCACCTCCGCCTCCCATAGTGTTGTCTGTATTCTCTATTATAAGTTTTGGAGTTTCCCATGGCTTTAAGCTTGGATCAAGTCCCTTTGAATTACCTATATTTTCACCTTCCATAACATTTTGTTTTTGCAAATGTAAATAATTTTATAAACTGCAAAAATAATTTTTGCAATCTTTTGTCCAAGCATCAAGCTATAACAAGCATTTTTTCGGTGTCCATACTATTTAGAAACGCCAGCACCTCCTGCTCACAAGTAGATGCTTCTACGTCGTATTCTTTTTCAAGTTGCGAACATATTTCAGAGACACTTTGCGGTTTGTCAATCAAGTTCCATATTACCGAACCTACTCCATTCAGTCCGAAATACTTTCCCGTTTCAACATCCATCATTACCAATTCTCCATCCAGTTCACTAGCTAAAAGTTCGGTTGATTTAGAAACAACACTATTTAATTCAATCACAATATCTATTTTACAATACTCTGCACCAAAAGTAAAAATATCAGGCTGACAATCCAACTATTTCAAATAAGTTATTGCCCGATTTAACGATTTAATTAACAAGTTTTAACAAAACACAGAAGTCTACTCCTACCAGTACCCCATCAATCTCATCACTTCTTCATGATCGCCCCTAACTGAATCTATCTGATTTGGGGTTAACTCCTGCTTCCAAACACCCGACTTTCCTGAACGAAAAAACTTTTCAGAATGGTGGTTTCTAATATTAAAACCACCCATTGATTCTTGCTCAGCCAATTGATTGAAGCTACTAAACTTTATTGCCAATTCAGTTCGACTCGATAAATGATTAAGATCCAAAAAGCTCAGAAGTTTAGCAATCTCATTGGTTGGGTTTCTCGTCAAGTCCTCATATTTAACGATGTGCAAATTAAAATCAGAGGTATTAATCCAGCTCATCACATGCGTGCTCCATGAAGCAAGATGCTGAGGAATTCTATTATTAAAGCCTGTATTCGGTCGATCCAAAACAAAATCTTCATTGCCCATCTCTTCTACCATTTTATCAATGCCCCAGCCTTGATGATCGGCAAAAGACACTGCCACATCCAACGGGTTCCGAAGAATGTATACACCATTTTTAGTGACGTTTGGTGAAATTAGAGACCCCATGCGCTCTCTAATTAATCGTGAATCGTGAATTTTTACATATACACCACCATCCTCATTCTCTTCAGCAAGAAACTGAAGCACTTTAGGACGTAATTTTTGCAATTCTTCTTCAGTCATCTCTGAAACCTCTAAGCCAACATACTTTTCAATTAACTTTTTATTACTGGCGTCGATATTACCAACAAGGTTATTGATGCTTACTGGTTCATCGTTTTCTGAAATCAAATTGGAAATCAATGCACGTAACCACGTATTGCCAGATTTAGGGTAAGATGCTAACCAAGTAATTGATTTCAATTGTCGAGTATTTTTTGGATTTCGTTTGCCAATGCCAACACTTTACTAGTGGTTGTTGGCCGATAAACTCTATATACTTTTACTTGTTTGTTTAATTTTTCAATCTGATTAAAGGATGCTTTCGAAACGCCCAATCCGTTTACTAATCGCGCTCTATAAACGTTTGTTCGCAATGCGTGAAACTTCTCTTTGCCACGTATCTCGTCAATAGTAATTTCTACTTCATTCGACTTGTGTAAAATAAATACATTGGTGGGCCTAACTGGTTCTGGTACTATTTGATGCAAATGATTTAAAAAGAATTTCTCTAATCCATCTCGAACCCTTCTCCTGTCTTTGTCTTCGGTTTTGATCTCCGTCAAAACGTCTCCCCAAAGTTTTAACCTAGGATCTCCAGGATGAACCATCCCTACTTGATTGTCGAAATAAATGGCCGACATATCATCGCATATTACTGGATATCCTTTCATTTCAAACGCCTTTGCTAAAGTAGATTTACCTGTACCCGATGCGCCAGAAAACAAGATGGCTTTGCCTTTATAATTAACCGAGCTGGCATGCATTGGCAACAGTCCACGCTGATGTGCTATGGCTCCAAATGCCGAACCTAAAACATAAACCACGATGTCTTCTTCATTCGCACCATTAACTGCATCGATAAAAATCTGATTTCCATTTATGGCCATAAAGCGCCCCGTACCATCAATGTTTAATATGTAATGATTCGGCTTTATTTGAAATCCAACACCTTTCGCTACGGCTCCATCAAGTTCTTCTGGAACATTGCCAAATTCAATTGTAATATCAGGCTTACCTTCAAACCCTGTTTGTAACGTAAGGAATTCAATTTCAGAGATTACATTCCAACCATTCATACGGTACTTGAAGGTTTTTAGTGGATTTAATTTAGCCTCCATGAAGATCAATCTGTAAAAGTCCGGTGCGAATAAAGTTTTTTATCAGGTTCTCTTTTACCTTATTAGTTTGATCACCTGCAACTTCGTTGACAATAAATTGATCGTGAGATAATATAAACTGAACTGTTTCCTTCAATATAATTGGGTATTTAAAGCTTTCTCCATCTAACGAAACCCAAATATATCCTCCCTCAATCCATGACTTACATTTAATAAGATCTCTTTTAATAATTTTAGTTTGATCATTGATTTCTGAATAATTTAAAAAGTCGTGAATTCGTCCAGGGTGATTACTGCTTTTTTGTTTCAACCTTCGCTCTTCAATACTTTCCCTTAACTGACTAGCCGATTGTTTATCGACCAATTTAGAAAGTAACTGTTTAAAATACGCTTCGAATCCTTCTCCATAATTTAAACTTTCCTCAACATGTGGAATTATTGCACCAAAGTCGTCATCATTTTTAGCGAGTTCCATCAGTTCCTCTAGCATGTGATACATTCTTGGACCATGTAATCCAATCGTAATATGAATTGATGTCTTTTCTTGTGTACATGCTTGATGATAAATCCCCCTTGGGACATAGAGTAAATCGCCAGCCTTCATAGTGAATCTTTTCTCATGTTTTTTTTGATCTTCGTCGGAAAGTGTTCCATGAGTTCTTGGAAACTTCACTGGTCTATTGTAAGTTTTCCAATCCTTTTCCCCGTACAATTGTAACGCAAAAACATCGTGCAAATCGCAGTGTAAATCAAGGGCTTGCTCTTTTGCTGGAGTAACATACAGATTGCCTACCAGCATAGCATTTAGCTCTTTACTAATTCCTCGGGTAAATGATAAAAATTTAGAATTGTAATCTTGAATCCGATTAATAACAAGAGATTTCCCTTTGTATAGTTTTTCTACAATCTCGTTTCGTGTTACGTTATAAAAGTATTTATCGAACAATATATCATAGGACATATATTCTCCTTTTTTTCCGGCAAATTGATACTTGGGTTGTGTAAAGCATTCTTTTTGCAAGGTATCGTCAATATCATCTAAATTTAAAATGTCTGAATAGTATGACTCATCATCTCTTTTGATGTGCAATATTTTCTTTTCGTAATATTCCTCAAAAAAAACTTTTCGAGATATTGGGGATATTATGTAATCAAATCCTTTCTTCATTTTACAAAGCGTAACGCATGTAATTATTATGTTAATATTGATTTCCGAAAGTTAGCCATTTCCTATTTTTAAATAATGTTATTGACAAGTAAAAATTCATACATCGATTATCTTTTAAAATAAAAAGGCAGAGCTACTCATTTGTCACTTAATTCTTTTGTAGCCTCTTCCTAATATAAAAAGATATATTTGCTAAACACGTTAACCAATTGCTTGATGTAATTATTTTCTCTAAACTCGTTTAAAATATTCATTTCATGTCCGAAACAGACAACTTTAAATTTGCAAGAAACTGGATTCAGTCTCAACATTTAGGGCAAGATCAAATTAGCAGTTATAAAGAAACTTTTGAAAGCTCAACGTTTAAGTTGCTTCAAATTGACAATTTTCTACTTCCCAGCATTATGGAAGAGATGCATGTTTATTTAAACAATGAAGCGATTTATGAAGATGTGCACAAGCTTAGAAGCCCTTCTAGAAACGTAACTAGAGAAGAATGGAACCTCGCAAAACCTGAAGATCACTTTTTATCTTTTTCGAGAGAAAAAGGTGCCAAAGATGAATTTAAAGCAAGCAAGAATTGCTTTAGATTCAATGCGTTTAAAATTGCATTGCGGCGAGCCGAAATAATGGATTATTTCAAACAAATAACGGGTTGCACAATTAAGGGTCTCCAAAAAGTTATAGCAAACCGCTTAACACATGAAAGCATTTTAAAGCCTCATGACGACAAATTAGAATCTCGATCGCTTTGTTGTATTCTATATATTTCGCCAAATTGGTTACCCGAATATGGAGGAGAATTCCAATTTCAGCATCATCCTGAACATAGCTCCAGCGACTATAAGGAAAGCTTTGTACCTGTTTGTAACAGACTAGTTATTTTTGCGCCCCTTACATCGCACCAACATTCCGTTCTTCCAATACACGGTAACGAACAAAGCAATCCACGATTAAATTTTTCTTTTTGGTTTCACAATTAGCTCTGTTTCTAGCTGAAAAATTACTTTCTTTTCGACTTTAAATAACTGTGTAAACTGGGAAAATTTATTTTCAGAAATTCTATCATTGATCTGTTAAAACCAAGATTTGTAGAAATATTATTGTCGATAGTTTTATTCAGCAAAACAAGAAAGTCTATCGATAAATCTTTGTAGCTCTCTCTAGAATAATGCCTAATGTGATTTGTAAGCTGACTGGCTGAATCGACTACTTGTCGAACGTCTAATAAATGCGTGTTGTCGCTTGTAGCAATAAATTGATCTAGTGCCTTATTCATTTTTTCATGACGAGTTTTAGCTCCTACCTCAAGCGGAGAAGGAGAATCTACCTCTGCCCCATTCATAAATACAATTGGAGTTTCCAAGGAAATCAAGCTTCTAATTTTTTTCAGATTCTCTACAAATGCCTCTGGCGATATTTTCCCGACATGCTCAAATTGCTCACTAAATTCTTTTAACAGCTCTTTTTCAATCGGAATTTTTCGCTTTCCATATTTTTCTAAAACGGCTTCATGGCGGTTCTCATCTGTCCATATTTGATCCCAACTTCCGAAAGGCAAGGTGATATTTTCTGTTTTGTGTACATACAACTCTTGTGTGTAGTCCATCAAAACACTTATCGCAATGCAATCGAATTGACCGTTGTGAATTTCGGTGTTGTAAAAACCTTTATCGGCAAACGGGATGTACTCCTTGGTTGCAACAAGTTCTTTTTTTTCTGGCGACAATGCGTAGGAGTCTATTATAATTTGTGTGTGCTCTTGATGAATTGGGAAGCCTTTTTCGCTGATGTAATGATCTTCTTTAACAATGTTGAACTTTTTACTTTGCAGGTAAACCATCATCTGTCGCAAGTCGCACCCACCCTTAAAAAGAATGTTCTTCCCGGCCTTCTCATTCTTTAATATTGAATGGCTTATGTGATCTTTTCCATCAAACTCCGAAATCCAATATGGAGCTGCTTCACCCAATTCTTCCGCTACTTCTGGCACCACTTTTATTACAGGCATGCCCAATTTTGAATAAATGTATTGAGCCACACCTAGATTTAATATTCGACATGAAAAAACAAAATGCTTTAATTCATTTCTTTCCGTGTGAAGCGAATAAAAACCGGCAATTCTATAATCGCCATAGTTATCTGTTACTCTAATTAGAGCAGTTTTATAATTGGCGTTATCTAATAAAGATTCTATCTCTTCGAGATCAGATCGAACCTTTGTAAAGTTGAGTTGATTGGTTCGTTCTATTAATTCTACGATTCTATTAATGTTGGCACCCAAGTGTTGTCCAGTTAAAAATTCAACCTGGATATCGCACGATTCTAAAAACTTCACATTGCTTTCAAATCCATCTTTTATTGATGCCTTACTTTCTAAAACTTTATATTCTTTAAGGCGGGTATGAGCATCATCATCTTTTCCTTTAAGGGCTTTATGAGATAAAATATGTTCTATAAAATCAGGTGGTTTTATATTAATTTCAGGATTATAAAACTTGGCTTCTTCTAAATTCAGATGGTTATCGTCTATAAACAAAACGTTGGTAGCCCTTAGCTGACTTCTCTCAATTACTTTTTTAACTGCAGCACCTTTGGGATTAAACTGAATTAAAGGAAATATAAAATAATCCCAAACTTCTAATTCAACGAGTTTGGACTTGGCTTTTTGAAGATCATTTTTAGAAACTATGCTGTTTAGAATTCCTCGATTGGTAAGCTCTTTTATTAATTCTATATTTTTTTGAATGGCTTCAATCCCGCCTTCAGATAATGATCCTTTCCAAAAAGTATCATCAAGATCCCAAATAACCAATTTAATGTTGTCCATGCAATTACCTAATAATAGCCAAATTGCGACAAGTCTAAATCGATTAATTCTGCCACTGCCCTATTGGATTCATCATATCTGCCATCCACCCATTTTTTAGTTTTCATTTCTATATTTTCTTGAATTTTCCTATCAAATTGTTTTGGAATCAATCTTCCTAACACGCTAAAAATCAATCTAATTAACCTTATTGAAATTTTAATAGCAAGAAATGAATTATTGTTTAGCGACGATGAAATTCTGAAAACATTTAAAATTCGGAGTCGATAATTTAGAAAAAAGCTCTTTTTTTTATTCCAGATCGCATTAAAATTAGCAGTTTCCACATCTATTGTTTCTCCAACAAAGACACTTAATCTTTTAATAAAATCTAATTTATCTTTTTTGAATAGTTCATAGGGCAAAACCAGTACGTTTTCTTTTCCAAACAGTTCCTGATACTTTGATACGATTGGATAATAGTTAATATGATTTGGTGAAAAACCGGGTCTTTTTCCGTCGTATTTCAGATTTAAATACTTTTCAAATCCATGGGTTCCACCCACAGATAAATATTGAAAGTAATCTGATTTAATAAATGATTTTTGCTCTCTCAATAAAATCAGAATCTTCCCTTTGGGGAAAATATTTTTAATTCTGCCAGCAATTATTGATGAATCGAACCCCCCACTTTGGGAATAACCACACAATCTTTCGTGCGACATTACATAGATTCTATTATTTATTTGGTCTTCTTTCTTTTTCAAGATGGCGTCTAATTCTCTTTTAATGATGGTTTCATTTAAATCGAATGAGTTTAGAAGGTATTGATGTTCGTCGAAAATAAAATGCCATGCTAACGAGCTACGCTTATTATCTCTTGTAGACAGCGGACAAAATGTTTTGTTTTGGGCCACAAACATTTCGTTCTGCAACCATGTGGTGCCTGTTTTGTGAAATCCAATATGAATTAATACTTCTTTCATTTAACACGAATGCTTTAAACCATAACAGGATTGTTCATCTGCTCTTGAACTGCTTTTGGCTGTGCGTTAAAATCTAAATACTCAAATATTAGATGGATCCTATCTCCTGAACCTGCATTAAGCGCACGGTGATTTCTCCCGTTGTTTACTTCGTACCCTGCTCCTACTTCAAATTGAAAGCGGTCTTGCTCGATGAAGAAAAAGCTTTTCGGGTTGGTTGTAATTGGTAAATGAATTTTATGCGGAATATTCCCCGCAACGTTTCCATCTATATGAGGAGGTATCATTGCCCCCGGCGCCAACTTGGCTAGCATCACTTTAGGAAAATACCCACGATTGTAGCCATATGATTTTACAACGGCTTCCATTATTGGTTGAAGAACATCTTCCCAAGATGCCCACTTAGAACCTATCCTGTACTCAAAAGGATCGATTTGTTTTTTGGTAAATCTAAAAATGATGTGCTGCACCAATTGTAGCGAAGCCGTTTTATTGTGGTTAAGCTGATAATCTTCGTCATCATCCCAATCGTCGTTTGCCAAGGCATTAACACGCTCTAAAAGTAAATCAATATTTACCTCTCCAAGGTTTCTAATTCTGTCGCATTTATTATCATTAACCTCTAACATTTACTCAATTGTCGTTTGTGCTTTCACAAAGTAAGGAATTCTACTACACATAGTTCTCAATGCTTGGTAGACTTATCTTTTTCTTTTAACCTGAGTTCAATTCTAATGTATTTTGAATTAATCTATGTAATATTTTTACCCTGTGGCAAAGCACAACGTTTTAATCATTTTTAGGCTTTGCCATCAGTGGCTATGAAGAAATTTATTTTACTTATTATTCTTTTCTTTTCGTTTTTATTCGCGCTGCCTATTGGAATGGGGTTTCTGGCAGATGGATATACGGATCCCTATTATCTTAAGTTTACTACGCCAAAGCAACAAAGTTTAATACTTGGAAATTCAAGGGCTGCGCATGGTTTACAGCCAGGTATTTTCCAAAACATATTAAATAAAGCATTGTACAATTATGCATTTACCGAAGCTCATAGCCCGTTTGGTAGTGTGTATTTTGAAAGCATTAAAAGGAAGCTGAGTAATGAACCGAATGGAATTTTTATTGTGACTGTAGACCCTTGGAGTATTTGTAGCAGGTGCAAGAACCCGAATGATTCAACATCATTCAGGGAAAACGACTTGTGCGTTTCTAATACAAATATTGTTGATATGATGCCCAATTTTGAATATCTATTTAAAAACTTGAAGGGCAAATACGAAAACATTATAGCACCGCCCAACAAGCTCTTTTTACAAGGTGATGGCTGGCTTGAGGGAAAGGATATTCCTTTGGATAGTTTTCCTAATACAAAGCGTATCGATAGAAAAGTTGAAATTTATAAAGAAGAAATTTTACCGAAAACACAATTCTCAACAACTAGGTTAAATTATCTTTTAACCACCATTAAATACTTATCGAAGTATGGAAAAGTTTATTTGGTAAGGCTGCCAATTGATGAGAAGTTTATGCAATTAGAAGATGATTTAATGCCAAATTTCAATCAAGTTATTCACGATGCCATAGAAGAATCTGAAGGATACTTAGACTTAACCCCACAAAATAATAAGTTTAATTACACCGATGGAAGTCATTTATATAAAACATCGGGAAAAGAAGTTTCTGCCATTATTTCAAATTGGATTAAAGAGCAATAACAAACTGAAAACATCTAACTAAAAATGAAAATAGATGAATTCATTTCCTCCTTCTCTAAAGTTAAATAATATCAGCCAGCCAATGATGAGATAGATTATCCAGCGTAATGGTCTGCCCAGGTTCTCTATCTGCAAACCATGTTGCTTGGTTCTGGTAAACCATTCCCAAACAAGCATTATTACAGCAATTGGCAGACTTTCGTACATGCTAATTTTTAGCGGTAATAAATCGAATTCAAAGATTCTCATTGTATATAGAAAGGAATGATTTATACTCTCTGCTCGATACAAAACCATTGAAAAGGCAAACAAGAAAAATGTTATTAATACCTGTGACAATTCCACTAAGGCAGGATGCAATTTCTCGCCTAAAACTATACTTACGTTTCGTTGATTTAATCTGGGGATTAGTATGCTTGGTATTATGTATACAGCATTTAACAGGCCCCAAAAAACAAAAGTCCAGTTTGCCCCATGCCACAATCCACTAAGCAGAAAAACAACCATTACCGCAAGCGAAGTTCCAAACCTACCCATGCCTTTTCGATTCCACTTAAAGGCCAACGGATAATAAACGTAATCTACTAACCATGTGGTAAGTGATATATGCCACCTCTTCCACAACTCGGCTATACTTCGAGAAAAAAACGGCATATTAAAATTTTGACTTAGCCTTATTCGAAAGAGTTTTGCTGTGCCTATTGCGATATCGGAATAGCCAGAGAAATCTCCATAAACTTGCAATGAGAACAATACTAGCCCAAGAGCTAATATTGGAGCCGGGTAGGTATCGTAATTTTGAAAGATTTCATTTACATGCACTGCGCAAGCATCTGCCACCACTACTTTTTTAAACATTCCCCATAGAATTTGACGTAGGCCATCCGAAGCCTGTTGAAGATCAAATTTTCGAGGTTGTAAAAATTGAGGTAACAGATATTTGGCTCTTTCTATAGGCCCTGCTACTAATTGAGGAAAGAAACTCACATAACCTAAATATGCTACAAGGTTTCTAGTTGGTTCAATGCGTTTTCGATAAATATCGATTGAATAGCTCATTGTTTGCAGGGTATAGAAACTTATTCCGATAGGAAGAACAATGTTTAATAAACCTAGATCTATAGGTGAACCAAGTAGCGAAAATGCATTTTCGAAACTTTCTAAAAAGAAATTACAATATTTAAAAAAGCCAAGGATACTAAGGTTTAGGGTTAGGCTAGCTGCTAGCAATAACTTCCTTATTTTAGTACTTTGATCTTTGGTTAGCGCCAATCCTACAAAATAATCAATCAACGAACTAGACATTATAAGTGCTAAAAACCGCCAGTCCCACCAACCATAAAAAACATAGCTTGCAAAAAGCAAAAAAGCATTCTGCAACTTTAATCTAGCCCCACCAATTATCCAATAAATGGAAAAAACGAGAGGGAGAAAAACCGCGAAATCAAAAGAATTAAAAAGCATTAATTTTTGTCTATGTTCTACTTGCTAAACTAACCTACCTAACTACCCTTATTAAAATATAGGTTAACAAGAGCTTTTTTATCTGCCTTGCCGTTGCTATTCAAAGGCATTTCGTCAATAAAAAGAAAATCCGACGGGATCATATATTCGGGTAAAGAGATACTTAAATAGGATTTAACAAAATCAATATCCCGTTTATTTCGATCATCACTTTTTAATTGAATAACGCTGACAATTTTTTTTACTACCTCATTTCTTTTTAAAGCTATCGTCTCACTTTTACCAACAAAATCAAGTTGGTTTAAAACTGACGAGATTTCGTTTAGCTCAATCCTAAAACCATGAAACTTTACTAAATCGTCGTCTCTTCCTTTAAAAAAGAGCAGGTCGTCTTTGAACTCACCTCGGTCACCAGTATTAAAATATCGTATCCCATTTATCAGACCAAATTTCTCATCGTTGAGCAAATCTTTATTTAAATACCCAATTGATACATTTGGGCCGTTTAAAATTATCTCGCCTTTTTCTACCCTGTTTTTATAATAATCATTAGAAACCCCAATTGGTATTGAATTGTATTTTTTAATTATTTCGTTCGTAATTTCAATATAAGTAGCAATTATTGTAGCCTCTGTAGGACCATAGGCATTAACTAATTGAGCCTTGTTGAATCTTGATTTTATTCCCACGGCTAAAGAATGTGGCAGAACCTCGCCAGCTAAGATGAATTTTCTGATCTGGGTTAATTTATAGTCTACTCCAAATTTTAAGAATAAAAAAGCAAAAGAAGGAGTCGACATCCATATTGTTCCATTGTACTTTTCAATTCTTGCACTGATAGCTTCTGGAGAAAAATCATTCTCTCCATTGTTCAATATTAAACTCGCACCTAAATAACCAAACATAAAAACCTCAAAGAGAGAAAAATCAAAACTCAGCATACCAAAATTTATGAACACTTCCTTTTCGGTAAAATCAAAATCTCGATCAATCCAATGGACAAACGCCTCCACGGACTCATTAGTAATCTGAACACCCTTGGGTTCTCCAGTGCTTCCAGATGTAAAAATTAAATAAATTATTGGATCGGCTGATGGTATTTTATCTGTTAAGAAGATTTGTTTGTTCTTTTGAACTTGTAATTTGCCCCCATTCCAATTAACCTCGTTTGTTTCTTTTATGTTAAGTTTATTGGGCGTGGTATTTAAGAGCAAATCTGATTTAGCCGATTGAATAATTTTTTTTACACGCTCTATCGGAAACACTTCATCCACTGGAATGAATGGAACACCAAGCTTTATCATTGCATACATGGAAATTATCATGTTTGCACTTTTGTGTCCGTATACAATTACTGGGTAGCCCGAACCAACGAGTTTATTCTTTTGCAAAAAGTTGCAAAGCATATCAACTTGGTTACTAAACTCAATCCAGCTGACATTAAAATCATCCCCAGCCACTGCTAGTTTTGTAGATGACACATCCTTATTAGAAAACGTTTTTGTATTGAAGCAAAATTTCATTCAAACAATATTAATCAGGCACAAACAATTGAAGAAAACTGATAAGTCGCTAGTTTCTTAATCATTATTTGATCCTTGCTTCCTTTTTAGATACTCCATAATCAAAATAACGGTTTGAAAATTATCGACAACTACTTCTTCCAAAGGAATTTCCACATTAAATTCCAACTCCATATAAACCACGAGCTCAACAATGGAAATAGAATCTAAAATTCCAGTATTCCATAATTGTTCGGTCATATTCACCTTAACAAATGAAACCTCTCGTATTTTGTCGACAATAATATCTTCCATTAAAAGTTGCTTAAAGCTCCTTCTCAATATATTAAGAGCGAGAATTAAACAAATGTAACACTATCCATTGTATAGTATAAAACACTACTAATCGTTTTTTTAACGATATCGCTCAATCATCTCGTTTCTTAATATCGTAATTTCGTTGAAGCACCTCAACAATGAAGATAATAACCCCATCTAGATTAAGCAGTTTTGCAGCCCTCCCGCAACAGGATCAGCAACTATTTTGGGAAGCATTCAAATTATTGTGCATTACCAGAATCAATATTTTGATGGTTCCGTTTAAAAAACTAGCGGCCAGAATGGGCGGACATCAATTTGAATCTACTCAAGCTGAAAACCCAAGCCACAACGAAATGATTGCAGGTATTTCAAAAGCAATTAAGAAAGCATCCCTCTATACACCCTGTCGAAGCAAATGTTTCGAACAAGCACTAACAGCCTCAGCAATGCTTAAAAAAAGAAAGATCCCTTCCACCATTTATTTTGGCGTTAGCAAAAATCCTGAGGATATAAACCAATTGAAAGCACACGCTTGGATTAGATCAGGAACCACGATTTTAACAGGTGCAGTTGGTCATAAGAAGTTTGAAGTAGTTGCGTACTTTGGAAGTAATAATAATTAATCATTGAAATACTCCGAAGAAATATCAACCAATTTCAGTTCAGATTTTAATGAACTCAGAAATGTCTGCATTCAGTTTTTAAATAATAAAACTGTCGAGCAAATTGGCGATACCGATTTGGTTAATCTTTACCAATTGGCCAAAAGACACCGACTTCATCGCCTTTTAACCCTCTTGCCCTCTGAAGAAAAGAAGAACGATGAATTAAACGATCTTCTTCAAAAAAACACAAAACGAGCACTTTCCATTGTAGCCGAATTAATGAATGTTCAGAAAGTTCTAGACAAAGGAAGCATTCAATTTCTTATTCTCAAAGGCCCTGCAATTGGTCAAATGCTTTATTCTGCCCCACTGCTCCGATCGTCAAGAGATTTGGACATCCTAGTTAAGTCATCAGAATTAGAAAAGGTAGATCATTTACTGATGACGGAAGGATACAATCGGGTTTTCCCATCAATTAAGTTGAGCAGAAAACAAAACAAATTTTTTGTTAAACAGCACAATCAATCAGTTTACAGCCATCCAAACCGAAATGTAAAGTTGGAAATTCATTGGCGGCTTTTTAAGAACTCGACTCCAATTGAAGAAGAACAAACACTTTTCAAACTTCCCTTTTCGGTTGAAATTAATTCGAAGGGGTTCAACACACTTCCTCCTGCCTTACTTTTTAAGTATTTGTGCATCCATGGAGCCAATCATCGTTGGTCCGCTTTAAACTGGCTGTTAGATGTTAGTCTTTTAATAGAAAAACATAACGAAGATTGGGAAGGTGAATTTGAGACTGCAAAAGAGATTGGAGTGAAACGATCTATTGCCCAAATGTTTATTCTGCGCGAGCTCGTTTTTAATCTGCCTGCGCCAACATATATTTCTGATTTCTATAAAAAAGATGAAAACTTAAAATCGTTGTTGGAATATACGTTGAAGTCAATGAGTCAATCAGATACAATGAATCTAGAACGCAGTTTCGCCAATTTTAACCGTATAAAAAAATACCGTTCATCACTTGGTACAGCAGGTGATTCGTCCTTTAGCTGGTTTACAATAAATGATTTCGAATTAATTTCTTTACCAGATTCTATATTCTGGTTTTACATTCCGCTCCGACCATTTCTGTGGTGCTGGAGGTATTTAAAATAACTAGTCTTGTATCTTTCTGATAGCAAAGCTAGGGTTAATGGTATTTTCCATTGTTAAATAAATCAATTCCCAGTTTTCGTTGATGCAAAACTCATTAACCGCCTCAATCACGCCAAACCTAAGAGTGCCAATAAAGTTCGATTTAGTAAAGTCATGTCCCGCAATAATTCCATTTGACTTAACTTTTTTCGAATATAACTCTAGTTCATCTTTCGTTGTTTTGTAGTTGTGGTTAGTGTCTATGTACACCCAATCACAATAATTATCGTCATACCCCTTACCAACCTCCGTAGATAATCCTCTATTTATCTCTACCAAGCCATCTTTAATCTCTTTGCTCAGTGTATTATTAACTCATGTTACGCATCGTTAAGCCACTTTTGCTAAATTGGGTGTTAATAACTGTTGCACTTCGGTTGTTGCTTTTTTCATTGCCATAATATTTATGTAGCGTTTTAGGCAAAAATGATTTTTACCCTTCCTCAT
>JABSPQ010000171.1 GCA_013214205.1 Flavobacteriales bacterium | reverse complement strand
CTTGTGCTTTTCTTTTTGACGTTTTGCATACTTCTGTGTTGCTAATTCTTGCTTGTAATTGTTATTCCTTGCATCAGAATTGCGTTTCAATTCTCTGCTTACAACTGACTTGTTTTTTCCTATAGCTTTGGCTATATGAACTTGTTTGTAGCCTGCCTTGAGCATACAAGAGATTGTATATCGTTGATTAAAGGTAATTTGTGCCATGCAATTTCTTGTTTTTCGATCTACAGCAGTATGGTTGATTTTCCATCGAAACTTGAAGAGAAATGGTTCTCTTCAAGTTTCGATAATTTATACCTAACGTAGCAAATCTAAAAGTTGCATTTATTACTTGAATTTAAGGACCTTCAAATGTAAATTCTCAATCAACCTATTAATATAAATATGAAAAAAAACCTACTTCCTTTACTAGGCTTTGCATCGTTAACTGTAATGGCTCAAGAAGCGGACTTAGATTCGTGGATGCTCAATACAACCGATTACACCGCAAGTTATTATAATACTATGGGGTCATTGGTTGGTACGTCGACCTTGGCCGATATACAAGGAATTTGTTACGATAACGATTCTGTTTGGATTAAATCCGCAGGATTGTCTACCGGGATGAGTGCTTGGTCTGACCCTGGAGCAGGAAGCGATCAAGAACATGTTTTTAGGATTCCTAGAGATCCAGTAGTGCCAAGTGTAAAAGTTGCTGTACCTACCACGTATAATGTTGGTGTTCTGGTAAACATAATTCCAATTTTTGGGATGGGCGACGATTTATCTTACAGTGCAAAAGATGACGATAATGGCAACATGGGCGATGTCGTTTGGAATGGAGAAGCTTATTATAGTGAAGGTTCTACATTAAACGAAATGGGAGCGCACCCCAATCAAGAAGGTGTTTTACACACGCATGCATTGGCTACACCGCTGTGGGAAAATACTCCTATAGATCAGCATTCGCCAATTATTGGTTGGGTATTTGATGGTTTCCCGATTTACGGACCTTACGGCTATGCCGATCCTTTGGATCCTATGAGTACAATCGAAAAGATTAATTCTGGTTACCAGTTAAGAACTATGACGGATAGATTAACGCTTCCTGATGATAGTGAAAGTAATCCTCCTGGGCCAGATGATTTTTCTAAATTCCCTTTAGGAGCTTACATTGAGGATTACGAGTGGGTTGATGGCTTAGGTGATTTAGACGAATATAATGGTAGATTTATGATTGCACCAGAGTATCCTAATGGCACTTATGCATAGATTCTACTGTAGATGCAGATGATAAACCAGCATTTCCTTTTTACATAGGAACGGAATATTATGGCGATCCAGAAACTGATAATCACAACGGTGGTGTGCCTCCAATGTATAATTCTTGCAGTGACTACAATAGCATAGTAGAAATTGAAAGAACACAAATAGGAGTATATTCTAATCCATCTGCCGATTATATTGTTGTTGAATTGGATGAGCAAATTGAAGCTATTACAGCAACAAGCTCTTTAGGATAAAGAACAAGTTTAAACAGTACTGCTAATACAATTGATATTACTGGCTTAGCTGCAGGGTTTTATTTGATTAAAATTACCACAGAATCGGGAATTAAGATTGCGAAGATTGTTAAGAATTAAATAAGGAAATGTTAAGTGTAAAGTGTTAAGTGCGATCCCGTAGGACTTAACACTTTATATTTAAAACTTGACACTTAACCTTTAAAGGCCTTTAACAAACTTTTCGAACTCATCATTGTAATAAATGGTTACCTCTTCACCTTTTTTAATATCGGTAGTGGCGGCGAATACTTGGGTTTTGGTTGCTGGGTTTTGAGAATGCACTCCTGCATTTGCTTCTGCGGTATGATTGAAAAAACTGCCCATATCACTTATACAAAGCGCGTAATATTGATCGTCCCATGGAAACTGAAGAGTTGCCAATTCTTCGGGTAGCTCCTCGTAATGGTGTAGTAGCAGCACGTGGCACTCTGCAATAACTTCTCCCTGCTTAATGTTTTTATTTGCAAAAACACCCTTGCCATGTATTGGGCTTTCGTCGATAACTAAACTGTCGTTCACTGATTTAAAATAATTATTTACGCAATTCTACGAAAATTGAAGTTAAAAGATTGCTGTAAAAATGCTTAAAACACTTTTTATTGACCGGAGAGGTAAACTTTTTTAGTAATCGTTTTTAATGTGGATTGCACTCGCACCAAATAAATTCCTTTTCTATTTAATATAACCTCTCGTTTACCCTTTATTTTTTCGTTAAAAACCTGCTTGCCTAGTAAATCAAAAATGGCAACCGTTCCGTTGCCATCCAACATAATAGCATTGTTGTATGTGGTAATAGAAACAGCTTCCTTTAATATCTCTTCGATTCCTACATTAATTAAAATGTTTTCACACCGCACCACAGTACCGCACGAGTTAGATAATTCTAAGCAAACCCGATAATCGCCATTAATATCGTACTCATGTATCGGGTTTTCGTATGTACTATTAGCTCCATCTCCAAAATCCCACTCAGAGCCGCTCACGTACAGTGAGCTTTGAGTGAACCGTAATTTACCTGCATTGTTGCTAAAGGTAAATTCCGACCAAGGTAAAGTACATACCGAGCAGTCGTTGCTGAAATAAGTAGTGAAATCAATTTTGTTGTACCAATAAATATTAGACCATTCGATATCATCAACCGAAATACATTCCAAGTCAGGGTTTCCCGATGCATTAAAATCAATTCCGCAGCCCATAAAATAGCAATCGATGTCGTACATGTTTTCGTTACTTCCATTTCGTGCATCTAAGCTGCTGAGTTTGTTGTTATTACAGTAAAACACAATGAGGTTGGCGTTATTGGTAATATCGAGCGAGGAAATTTGATTGTAGTGGCACGAAAAATCGAGTAGACTAGTATTGTTGGAAACATCCATACTGGTAAGCTCATTGTTAGAACACCATAAAAAACGTAGACCTGTAATGTAGGATACATCCAAACTCGTTAGGTTGTTACTGCTACAGTTTAATACAATTAAAGAAGTGTTTTTAGAAACATCTATACTAGTTAAAGAGTTTTTGTTGCACGTAAGGTCTTTGAGAGCAGTAAAAGCTTCAATTCCTGTTAAATCAGTAATTCCCAAAGCGGCAACATTAATATCCTGATTATAAGCCGATGCTTCAGTAACCTGAATTTCATTATCGCCATTGGTATTTATTGAATCGTGTTCTACCAAATAAGCTTTAAAAATAGAATCGGGGATAACTACATCCTGAGCCAATAAGAACATGGGTAACAGAATAAGTATTGCTAAAAGTTGCTTCATTGTTAGAGATTTACGATTCTGTTATTAAAGATATATAATTATTGAGGAAGCAATGTTCGTAGTTAAATAAGGATTGGAATGGATTGCCTGAAAGAGCGTGTTTAGCTGATTTATATTCTGTAATTGAGGGGAAAGTAATTAATTTTTTTCTTTAAGTTTGTCTGGTTTTAGGTAAAACACCTATTTAAACAGGTTGTATGACACGTTAACTGTCTTGGTTTTAGCTGATTATGCTTGAGTGCGTATTCTTAGTGAATTGAGTAATATGCCTAGTTCCAGATATTTATAGATAGCTATATTTGTTTTTTTTAATTTTGGCGCTAAAAAGATGCCAATAACTAAGTGATTTACAGCACTTGGTCAATTAAATAATCGGAAGGGAAGATGTTAGCAATTGCGAAGAAAACGATCATTTTGATTCAGAGTTCAATTTTTGAAAAACTAGGTGGAAAGGTAGACTGGAGTTACCATAGTAAGAGTTTAAGTGTTATCATCTTGATACCTGTGCTGGTTTTCTTTTTGGTAACAGCATTTTTTTAACCAACGATTTACTGTAAACCAAAGTCAATATTTCGGTTGATTTCTGTTTGGAAATTACTCGTAAAATCAGTTTAATTTTTCAGCTTGTCATAAGTAATATTTGGTTCCCCAATTTAGGTAAATATGTGTACTTCTAGTATTTGCAACAATCAATGTATTGGTTCTTTTTTAGAATTTCATCATCGCTTTATATGCGATCAAGATTTTAAAAACAAAAATCACCGGTAGGTGTTATACCTATGTTTTCTGAGTTCTGATTTTATTTTATGTTGATAATTAGATATTCATGGCTACTAATGAATTCTGCTATTTAGGTGTAATACCTAGTGCTGGGTTTTAGTGTTTCACTATATTGTATACGTACAACTTCTTACCGTAAAAATTTACGTAGTACGAGAGGTTGATGGGAAAATGGAGAGTTAGTGAAACTTGCGATTTAATTAGATTGAAGGCTAGTGATAGATATGGGAAGAAAATTGACTGAGGTGAGCCAAAACCAATACTTTGCTAAAGTGAGCGAGAAAGTAAATGAAGGTATCCTAAGTATACTTGTATGCTTTATTATGATAATGTTGTTTTCTACAGCGGCATTTTCTCAAACAGGCCCAGCAGGTGTTGGTACCAGCATTGGTACTTCTACATTGCATTTATGGCTTGATGCTAACCAAGAAAAAGATTTTGCGGATGGTGTTGAATGTACCACTTGGACAGATGAATCTGGATATACTGGCAACGACGCAACAGAAGGTACCGACGGACCAACGTATCAGACTAATGTATATAATGGTTATCCAGTGATGGAGTTTGATGGCGATGACGATTATCTTTCTGTTACCGATGGTACATTGGGCGACCTTAAGCCAGACGACATTACAATATTTGTAGTAGGCGAATTTGAAAATACAAATGACTGGCAGGGTTTTCTTTTTAGAGCCAACAATGCAAATTACGATGATGGCTATGGCTTTGTTCGAGGTGATGGTGGAGGTAATGCACAATCTGTTGTAGTTTGGGGAGGAGACTGGAATAATGACAGATCAAATATGTCTGTTACTTATTCGGAGCCCACTATTATGAATTTGATTTACGATCAAGTGAATAATTATGGAAGGACTAATGGAGGTAATAGGGTAACAGACGATAGTCCCAATGATGCGATTCATTATACCGGTGGCACAAACGATAATTTGTTGGTTGGCCTTGCAGATGATGCCTCAACAAATTTGGACGGAAACATTGCTGAGATTATCATATTTACAGAAGATATAAATTCTGCTCAACGAAAAATTATTCACAACTATTTGTCAGCGAAGTACGATATAGATTTGGATGGTGATTCAAAGTATAATGAAGATAATGCGGGAAATGGAGATTATGACCATGATGTTGCGGGAATAGGGCAAGAAAGCGATGGAGATCAAACAGATTCTAAAGGAACAGGTTGGATTCAAATTAATGCTGCAACTGGCTTGAATGATGGAGATTATTTGATTTGGGGACATAATGGTGATGATATGGATTACAATGATACAAGCGACGACGCACCAGCTGGAACCGATAATAGATGCAATAGAGATTGGAGTTGTAGTGTAACGGGAGATGGGAGTGTAGGCACAGTAACAATACAGTTCGATTGTTCAGCTTTTATAATCGGGAATCCTGATGATTTACAATTGTTAATTGATGGAGATGGAACTTATGCAGCAGGTTCAGCCGATGATTACACGCCTTCTTACGATTATGCAACTAACATAGTAACTTTTACAGGCGTAACTTTTTCTAATAACGATCATTTTACTATCGGTTCATCAAGTGATGAGAATCTATTAGGAGGCATTCATTATTCGCTAAAGGATGCCGACTATTCGGGAACAGGAAATAGTGCGTGGTCTCAGGAGGGGCCTGGTGGTGCTTCATGTGTATGTGCTCCAAATGGAAATGCAGAGAGTGCAATTATATCGCATGCCATGAAGCTTAATAATTCCGAAAGAAATACCATGGTTAAAATTGAAAACGGAGGAAGTATTACATGGCAAGGGAATAATTACAAATTTAATATTGGTAATGGAGGGAGTTTGATTCTAGATGACGGTAGTTTGTTGGACGGAAATGGGAAAATCAATGCATTTATTAGAATGCTTGGTGCAGCCGATTTAACGCTTTATGCCGGAGGGTCTAATAATACGTTGACAACTGATATAGTTAGATTTGTAATAAGTAATACTGCTGTTACTACGTTACAAGGAACAGGAGATTTAGATTTTGATCAAATAATAATTGGGGGGGCAGCAGACAATTCTAATTTTACTTTGGATCTATCGGGAGAAGTTACTACCGATAATTTATACTGTTACGCAAATGATCAAACCATAACAATTGGCAGCGATGCAACACTTACAATTATAAATGATATGGGTATAAATGGCCCTGATGGAACTCTTATTAATCAGGGTGTTTTGGCTATTGGGGCAGATTTTGTTTCAGATGGTTCTGGAGATACCCAAACCATTACCAACACCGGTACTTTTTCGGTTGGAAATATGATTGACCCTGCTAGAGCAGTATGGATAATTAATAACTCGAATTCCTTTACTCATACTGGTAACTATTTTGATGCGCTATTTACAACAGTTAACAATCTCAACGGAGGTACTTGGACGAGCTCTGCGAAGAGCCATACAGAGGCTGATTTCAATCTTGATGACGCTACCAATACTTTTATTGTTGATTTAGCAGGTACTCAAAATATTCCCATTCCAAACGATGGTGGGTATTATAACCTTACTGTTCAAGGTACTTCAGGAACCAAATCTCCTACCGGCGCTTTTACGGTTCTTAACGACCTTACAATTGGTGGCGCTGCAATATTTAATTTGAATACAAACAATACTGATATTACCATATCAGGAGATTTTATTAATAATAGTTCTGATGGCGGTGGAGGTTTAACAAGCGGTAATCAAGCGATAATACTTAATGGAACTGCACTCCAAAATATATCAGGAAGTGCTACTACCGTGTTTAATGACTTAACAATTACCAATACCATTACAGATGCAGACGGAGTTAGTTTAAGTGCAAATATCGAAATTGATGGAACTTTAACCATGACTATGGCTAATGGAGGTGATATGTTGTTGAATGGACAAAATATTACATTAAATAGCTCTGCTACCCTTTCTGGTGAAAGTAGCGACGATCATATTTACGGATTAACAGGCAGCTTAATACATGTTATAGATATGTCGGCAACCAGTACCTACTATGATGATATAGCAGGCCTTGGAATTGCAATTATGACGGGAGCAACTCAAGTACCTGCTTCTACCACAATTACCCGAACTCATGCTGCCGAATCAGGAAATGGGAACACATCGGTATTAAGAGCTTTTGATATCAGCACTACCAACTCTGGAAGTCTTAATGCCAACTTGAAAATATCTTATTTTGATAGTGAACTCAACGGACAACCAAATTCAAGTGCCGATATGGCACTTTGGAGATATGATGGCGCTGATTGGAATTGGAGAGGTGGAACGTTTACGGAAAATGGAGATTACGACAATCTTACTGTTAAATACATCGACGCTTTTTCTAAGTGGACTCCAAGTGATACGTTAACATCTCCTTTGCCTGTAGAGTTATTGTCTTTTAATGCCAAAGTAAATAACGATGTTGTTAATGTGGAATGGGTTACGGCTACCGAAACAAACAACGATTACTTTACAATACAACGATCTGCCGATGGGATAAATTGGGAAGAAGTGGCAACTGTTGCAGGGGCTGGTAAAAGTTCTACGGATCTTGATTATGCTTTTCAGGATGCCGAGCCATTTATAGGCACATCGTACTACAGAATAAGTCAAACAGATATTGATGGCACAACCGAAAGCTTTAGTCCGGTTGTGGTAGGGGTTTTATCATCGGGTAACTTCGAAATGATGATTTTGCCTAATCCTGCAAATACTGGTGAGGTAAAAGTGTTGTTAAATTCGGAAGCAGGAAGAGAGCTGTCTGTAATGGTTTACGACATGGCTGGTAGACTTCGTTATTCTAAGAAAATGATTGTTGAAGTAGGAGTGGAGGCAATTGCAATTGATCCAAATGGTAAATTATTACCAGGAACTTATTTAGTTGTTGCATCAGACATCAACAACATTATTCGACAAAAGTTGATTGTAAAATAGTCGGTCAGCGTTATTTCTTAATGCTAAAAGTTCGTTTTCTTAATTCCAAAGAAACATACCTCAGAAGTAATCCAAGAAGTTGCTTAACAGTGAGTTAGTGTCTTTGTGACTGTAAGTGTAAGGTAATCATTCTTGTAGGTAAAACACGTAGATGTTATTAACAGTGAGATATTTATGTATCAGGTAATCAACTACTTGTATTGTTGAATAGTTTTTGGTTAATTCGGTAAATTACTTAAGGTCAACTGCTCTAGCATCCTTATATTTGTAATACATGGTTTCGGAAGAGCGTATTTCTTTAACGAAATCATGGCATCAACAAACAGTGCAGAGGAGAAATGGAGAGTTATTTGAAACGAATTAAATTAACGTAAACAGTTTTAAGTATTTATATGGGAATTATTGTTGCAAAAAAAATCAATCTAAAATACATCACCACATTACTATTATTTCTTTTTATTTCTAACATTACAATTGCCCAAAAGTACAGATATGTACACTTGGATAATAGTTCGGAAAAGGAAACTAATTTAGCCGACTTTAAAAGAAAATCGGAGCATGAAATGACTGGCGATAGTTTTATCGTGAGGTTTATGGAGGTTGAAACGGATGATTCTGATTTAGAATCGATAAGCGACCCGTTGCCAACAGTACTCATGAACTTTGTTGCTCAAATCAATAATTATGGTGTAGATCTTTCTTGGACTACAGCATCCGAAACCGAAAATGATTTCTTTTCTGTTGAAAGGTCTAACAACGGAATCAGTTGGGAACTTATAGAGAAGGTTGATGGAGCAGGAACCAGTTCTGCAAATAACGCTTATGCCTTTCACGACGAAGATCCTTACTACGGAACATCCTACTACAGAATAAGTCAAACAGACTTTACTGGCTTTAGCGGTTGCTTTAGTCCTGTAGCTGTTGGTTTCAACTCCTATGACGATCACGACATGAAGATTTTTCCAAATCCTAGGTGTGTGCAACGCGATCAAATGACAATGGAACCAAT
>JABSPQ010000170.1 GCA_013214205.1 Flavobacteriales bacterium | reverse complement strand
TAATCTTGTCTCATTCTCAGGTAGAGTAACCCAAACCATGAGTCGTAAAGAAAATTACTGGGACAACGCTGTGGCTGAAAGCTTCTTCAAGACATTAAAAACAGAATGCGTTTACAGAGAACGTTACATTTCGAAAATCGAAGCAGAAATGTCAATTTTCGACTGGCTGGAAACGTGGTATAACAGAAAAAGAAGGCACTCACACTTGGGCAATAAATCAATAGAATAATTTAATCTCAATAATCATCAATTTAATCAGGCGGCATAGCCTAACTTAAACTCCATCATTTTGTTGCAATTCCAAACCGATAAAGGAAGAGCCAATAACGATTACTGGCAATCAGAGTACCATTACCATAACATCTAACAGCAAAGCAACCATTACCATTTTCGATTTAACTGGCAGAACGGTTCATGCATCAAATGTGAGTTCAGGAACCAATACCATCTCGTTAAAAAAGAGTGGAATCTATCTGGTAAGAGCAGAAGGAGAATCGGGGATGAAAACGCAGAAAGTTTATTTAGATTAAGTGTAAAGTTTTAAGTGTTGTTATTTCACACTTTCTTACTTAACATTTTACATTTAAAACTTCACACTTCCTTACTTAACACTTCAAACTTAAATTCTACTTTTCTCTGAAATAGAGTTGAATTGGAACACCTCTAAAATCAAACTCCTCACGCATTCTGTTTTCTATGTATCGCTTATATGCGTCCTTAATATATTTAGGATGGCTACAGAAAAACGCGAAAGTAGGTGCGTGCGTTGGTAACTGAGTTACATATTTAATTCTGATGTGCTTTCCTTTCCATGCTGGTGGTGGATAATGCTCAACCACTTTCAACATCACTTCATTTAACCTTGAAGTAGCTATTTTTTGAGTTCTTCTTTTATAAACTTCTTCAGCTTCTTCTAATGCTTTAAAAATTCTTTGCTTTTCCATTACCGAGGTAAAAATGATCGGTACATCATTAAATGGCTGCATTTTTTCTTTGATCTTCTCTTCGAATTTCTTCATGGTATTGGTTTCTTTATCCTTAACCAAATCCCACTTGTTCACTAAGATTACCAGACCTCTTCTGTTGTTTAAAATCATCTGCAGAATGGCCATATCTTGAGCAAGAATTCCCTCATGAGCTTCTATTAAAAACAGACAAACATCGCAATTTTCAATTGCTCTAATAGATCTTAGGTTGGAGTAGAACTCCAAGTCCTCATCAACTTTAGCCTTCTTTCTTAAACCAGCAGTATCAATCAGCATAAAGTCGTGGCCATACGCCGTGTACCTTGTATTGATGGCATCTCTCGTTGTGCCCGCAATATCAGTAACAATATTTCTTTCAGTACCCAACAATACATTAGCCAATGAAGATTTCCCAACATTTGGTCGGCCAACAATAGCAAAACGTGGAAGTTCATCCTCCCCATCAACTTCTACTTCTGGCGGCAACATTTTTACAACATCATCCATCATATCTCCAGTACCAGCACCACCTGCTGCAGAAATTTCATGAATATCGCCTAGACCAAACCTATAGAATTGGCTAGCGTCTGGTGATTGCTCAAAATTGTCAACCTTATTCACCACCATCAAAACCCGCTTACTGTCCTTACGCAACATTTTCGCAACCACTTCATCGTGGGTGGTAATGCCCGAATAAACATCAACCATAAAAATAATTACATCGGCCTCATCAATAGCCAAAATTACCTGTTTTCTAATCTCCGCTTCAAATATATCTTCTGATCCTTTCACGTAACCACCTGTATCAATCACGGTAAAATTTCTACCGCCCCATTCAGATTTTCCGTAATGCCTATCTCGAGTAACCCCACTCTGCTCATCCACAATCGCTCTTCTACCAGTACACATTCTGTTAAAAAGCGTTGATTTGCCCACGTTTGGGCGCCCTACTATTGCAACTATATTACTCATCTGTTATTCTAAGTATCCGTAAGCTTTTAAACGAGATTCATCCGATCTCCAATCTTTATCTACCTTAACATAGGTTTCTAAAAACACCTTATCTCCTATAAAAGCTTCAATGTCTTTACGAGCCTCTGTGCCAACTCGTTTTAATTTATTGCCCTGGTGGCCAATCAAAATACCTTTTTGAGAATCTCTAATAACCATTATCAAAGCTCTAATTTTGGTAACATGAGGTTCTTTTACAAAAGATTCTATCACTACTTCGCACGAATAAGGAATCTCTTTTTTGTAGTGTTTAAAAATCTTTTCTCTGATCATCTCAGCAACAAAAAACCGAATTGGTTTATCTGTCAATTCATCTTTTGGGAAAAATGGAGGACCAACTGGCAATAAGTTTTTAATCTCTTCGAATACCTTTTCGATGTTAAACTTTAGCAAAGCCGACACTGGAAGAATTTCTGCTTTTGGAAAAATGCCTTTCCACAATTCTATTCTTTCTTTTACTCTTTCCTCTTCGCCTAAATCAATTTTATTGAGTACCAATAGTATTGGTACATCCAGATCGTTTAGTTTTTTCTTTAGTTTTTCGTCTTCCAAACCATTCTCATAGATGTCTGTAACAAACAAAAGAATATCCGCATCCGCCAACGCTGAAGAAACAAACTTCATCATGCCTTCGTGCATTTTATACACGGGCTCTAAAATCCCGGGTGTATCGGAATAAACTATTTGGAAATCATCTTCATTTACGATCCCACGAATTCTATGTCGGGTAGTTTGTGCCTTAGATGTGATGATAGACAACTTCTCTCCCACTACGGCATTCATCAAAGTGGATTTCCCCACATTTGGATTACCAATTATACTTACAAAACCTGCTTTGTGCTCCATCTCTTAATTTAAGGGTACAAAGAAACGAAATTCGTTGGTGAATACGCGTTTCAGGAGTAATAGAGTTGAAAAAGCTTTTCGCCCACCGATAATTAAGAACTGCTATTTACAATGAAGGCCCAACGATACCCTAATAAACAGGGCACAATTACACAAGCAACATTAGTAAAAGCACCTAGGCAGCTAAAAACACAATTCTATTGGCTATAGTGTTAAGAAACAATGAAGTAACTGAGCTATTATGAAATTGTTAAGATTATCTAAATCAACATCGATTCGAGATAATTGTAAAAGTTACCCAAAATGGAGTTGCAGTTAATGTGAAGATTATTAACTCATGTTACGCATCGTTAAGCCACTTTTGCTAAATTGGGTGTTAATAACTGTTGCACTTCGGTTGTTGCTTTTTTCATTGCCATAATATTTATGTAGCGTTTTAGGCAAAAATGATTTTTACCCTTCCTCAT
>JABSPQ010000169.1 GCA_013214205.1 Flavobacteriales bacterium | reverse complement strand
TGAAAATTTAGAAAATGTAAAACTATGGTTACATGATTTTATTAAAAATAACCTGACCACTGAGAAAATTTTAAGCATAACAAATGATAAACTTTTTTTTGACGCTTTTGTGGGCGGATTTGATTGCTAATTGGTATAACGACCATTTCCCATTGGGCAGCTTTCTAACCATATGTAAATCAAGGGCTCCATAACCACCTGGCCTATCGCTGGCAAAAAAAAATGTTTTACCATCAACCGACATGGATCCTGAAGATTCAAAATGATTGCTATTCATCGATTCCTCCATTGGTTGAAGAGGAATGTATCTATCGTGGTCTCCTTTTTTTTGTAAAGTAAATATCTCCATATTTTTTGTTGTGATCGATGTATACAAAAATGGTTTTTCCGTCTTTACTAAAACCAACTGCTCGTTCGTCGTACACTGTGTTTATTCTGGTTAAGTCGGATACTTTTACTGGCTCGTCGTTAACCAGTTTAATGCTGTATATATTGGAAGGGTAATAGCCGTCTACATCTTTGGAATACCCGCTTCTTTTTTTTTCTTGATGTGAAAATAACTTCTGTACCTTCTTCATTGGCAAAGGGGTAATAATCGGCATACTCGCTATTAACTCTTTCCCCTAAGTTTTTCATGGTAACATCTACTGGGTATTTAATAAGTTCTTTTGCCATTATAGCTACTTCAATACTTCTGTCAACTTGTTCTTTAAACTTGCCACCTGTCATCTCGTTGTAAGTGTTATAAGCTTCAATAGCTTCGTCGAATTGTAGAGAAATTATAAGCCAGTGCTAGGTTTAAAAAGATGTTGGGTTGATCGTAGATGCCTTCGCTTGCAAATATTAAATAGGGTAGGGCCTTCGTTCGATCTGTATGCAGGTTAAGTTATACTTAGCCCACAGAAGTAATTGTATTCAGGATTATTGGGGTGTTTTTCCAACAATATTTCGTATGCTGTTTTGGCATCGAAATAATTTTGGTTTTTAAGGTGCTTTTGACCCGCTGAAGAAAGCGAGTATTCATCTTGGGCAAGTGCAGTACTACTCCATACAGCAAAAGCTATAAGTAGGTAATTAGTGCACCAATTCTTTTTTTTTAGCAACTTGGTATTGCTTAGTATCTTATAAAAGCATCTTTATATCCCAACTGATTTAGTTTCTTGAGAATCTGCATGGTTTCTTTTTGTGTTTTGTATTCTCCAAATAGGTAACGATATATTCCATCTTCGCCTTTAACGTTGGTTACGTTATCTAATCCTTTAAAGTGTTCGGGGTATTTAAAAACACGATAAGCTCCCACTTGGATGCTGTAATGACCAAGACTACCATAAGGAATGGCATTGGGATTGGCTTTTCTTATTTTACTTAAAGAGTGTCCGTAGGTTCTAGTAGCAATAAAGTCTTTTGTTTTAGGCAGTCTTACCATTTCAACTCTTCTGTTTAATCGTCTGCCTTCTTTTGTGGTGTTGGTAGCAATTGGGAAATCTTCTCCATAACCTTTTGTCTCCATTCGTTCTTTAGCAATTCCTTTATCTACAAGATAGCTTTTAGCTAACTCAGCTCTTTTATTAGAAAGGAATTCGTTGTAGGCTCTAGTACCAGTATTGTCTGTATGGCCTCCAATTTCAATCTCAACCTTATTCTTATTCAAGTAATCGCTTACTCTAGCCATTTCTTTTTTTGCCTCAAAATTTAAAAGATAGCCATCAAATCCGTATTGGATTGGTTTAAACTCAAAATCGTCGCTAGCGTCTGTTGCTTTAATTTGTGTTGTGCTTTTAGCTGGAGGTGCTGTTTCTTTTGTTTCTTCTTGTTCTTCCTCCTTGGCAGCGGTTTCTTTTGTAGCAGTCTCTTGTGTGGTCGTTTCTTGAGTTGTTACTTCTTTTTCGGCAGTTTCCTGAGTCGTTGTTTCTTCAGTAATAGTTTCTTTCAGCGCAACTTCTTGAGTTGGTATTGATTCTTTGGTTGCTGTAGTATCTGCAACTGCAATAACCGCTACAGCTTCTGATTCTTTCTCTTTTTGTGCTTTTGCCAAAGCTAACTTAGCCTTGTTTGCTTCCAACTCAAGCTTTTCTTTAACTGCTATAATAGAATCTCCTTCCGTGAATAAATCATCTTTGGTAATGTCTATAACTTTTATGCTTGCTTCTTTAACCTCGGCAACAGTTTCCTCTATACCCAAAGGTCTGTCTTTGAAAGCAGGGAAGTTCGTAGATGTAATGTTTTGGCTGTGGATGTCGAAATCGTAGATGTAAGTGAATACTCCGCGCACTTTGTCATTTCGCATCAAGGGTCTTTCGTTTACGGCATCTATTTGGTAGGTAACATCAAAAGTGGAATTGATTGGAATGTTTTGCCACAAGATTCTAACATCGTTGTCCTTAATCGTAAACTCTCCGCCAGCGTTCTCAACATATGAAGCTCTAAAGCCTTCAGGGATCGTTTCAACTAACGTGCCTTGCTCGTGGATGTCTTTTTTGCTGAAGTGCAGGTTAACAATGTATACGTTGTCGTGCAAGCGTCTGATCTCTCTCGTAACAATAGCCCTCGGTTTCGCATCTACATCTTCTATGTCTTCATTTCTTACTTTTTTCTTCTCTATGGCTAATATTACATCTTCTTTAGAAATTTTATTTTCATAGGGAGTTACCTTTAAGTTAAGATCTGTAGTAATCTCTTTTAAAGAAGCTACATAGTTCACATACGAATTAATGATTCCTTTTTCGTACAAGTTTTCATACTTGGCGAAGGTGTATTTTTGAATATCGAAGAATGCATCGGCAATTACTACTTTTTGTTTCGATTTTGTTCTCGACATGTTTATCTCTTGGAAAATCTCAAATTCTTCACATTGCTTAGGGGTATAGATGTAATGTGTTTGAGGTGCGTATCCAACTTTTTCTATGGTTACTTCATAATCGGCGTTGGTTAGAACATGTGCTGTAAATATTGCTCTATTAGAAGCAGGAGCATATGTAATCACTTTCTTTTCTGATAAGGTATTTGTAAAAGTAATTCGAGTAATACCCGGTTTCGTATCGTTGGCATTGATAACTCCTCTAATGGTAGTTTTGTTTAGGAATTTACATTCAATCTCAAAACTATAAATGTCCATGTCGCCCGATCCGCCTTCTCTGGATGAGGCTATAAAACCAACTTTACCCGCTTGGTCGGTCATAAAATAAATGTCTTTACCTGTAGAGTTAATAGGTGGCCTCAAATTTCTAGGTCTAGTCCATTTGCCTCCAATTACTTCCGAATAAAACACATCGTAATCGCCCATGCTATTGTGTCCCTTGGAAGAGAAAAACAATTTTTTGCCATCGTAGGAAAGAAACGGACTGTCTTCGTCGTATTCTGAGTTAATTGCAGCACCAAGGTTAACAGCAGGGCCCCACGAATCGTCTTCTTGTAGTTCTGAAACATAGATGTCTAGTCCACCAAATCCACCTTTTCTATCGCTAGATAAAAACATTCTTTTTCCGTCGGATGAGAAAAATAAACTTGGCTCATAAGATTTTCTGTCTACCGCTCTGCTTTGCACTTCTTCCAAAGTAGACCATTCATCATTTAAGAAATCGGTTACAAATATTTTATTCCTTTGAAAAACGTAAAGCTTTTTGTCGTTGTTGGCAAACCCGATAATAGAAGCACCTACTTCAAAATTGTTGAGCAACATTTTTTTACTGTTTTCAAGTGTAATTGGTGTGGTCCACGTGCCATTTGTATCTTGGTGGTTTATGTACACTTGCTTGTAATTGCTACCGTATTCATCTTGGCCATTTTTACTTCCTCTGGAAGTGTAAATCATGGTTTTAAAATCAGCTCCTAGTACGGGTGCATATTCCGACGCACCGGAGTTGAAGTCGCTACCTAAGTTTGTTATAACAGTGCTTTCGTCTCTGTTTTCTTCAAAGAAAACAGCGTTTACACACATTTCAATCTCTCTGTTAAGCTCTTTCATTAAGCTCGTACCCATGTAGGAACTTTTAACCTGGTCTTTAAATCGCAAGAAATAATTCATGGCTAGGTTATGTTTTCCAGCCATTTGATGACATTTTGCTAGGTAGTAAAATGTTTCTACAATGGTATCGTTTTCTACCGAATAGAATAATGATTTTTCGAGATAAGGGACGCTGCTTGTTTTAGGTTCGTCTGGTGAGTTGTAAAAGGTTAGACCTAACTCATAGTAAAGTTCTGGACTAATTGAATCCGCTTTTACTATCTCTAAATAAATTCGCTTGGCAGAATTGAAATCATTGTCGATAAAGAACCCTCTGGCCGATTCTATGAGTTGCCTTACTTGATTAGAACGTAATTGTTTAGAAATGTTTAGGGTGTCGTAGTCGGCTGTGGAGCGTTTAATGTATTGCGCCGAGAGATTTGTGCCTGTTACAAAGGTGAGTAACAGAAGTAAAGAGAAAAAATGTACGAGTCTCGCTTTGGAGATTAACATGCCGTTTGTATACCTTGCTCAAAGGTAAAAAAGGCATTGGCCTCCTATAGTGTGGAGTACTGATTTTATTAACACGGAAATGTTAGTAATAGAAGGCTTTCTTTTAGTGAGATTTAGACAGGGATTTTCGCTAAAAACGTGATCACTGATGTAAGTTTCTTTGCTTTAAGCGCTTACTCTATCCTTACTTCTAGTCGAATATTCTAACCTTGATGAATTGGAAGATTTTATAGATTTCTCTATTAGAGAAGGCATCGTTTTTATACTTAGGCCCACTTACAAAGAATTTTTCTTCAACAAAAACAACGTCATCTTGTGTGAAGCCTGCGGATTGTAATGCAACTATAATGTTGATTTTTCCTGATTGTGCCCTCACTTGCGCCAGTTCTTTATTCGATTTGTATTTTCTTGTAGGTACGCTCGATGCAGAAGCTTCAATAGACACACGTGCAGGCTCGCCAGATTCAATTATTTTGGAAGCAATCTCATCGATCATATCGCTAAAATTCTTCGACGCCTTTTTCATGTCTTTCATGTTGTAGTCAAAATGCTCTTCGAAAATTAGTTTTGGAGGCATTGCACCCATCTCAAGCTTAGCAATAGGGGTGGTCTTAGTAGCCATTTTAGCAAGAATGTCTTCTGGGATCGCAGAAGAATCAACTTCTAAAATTAGATTATCGCTTTCAGGTATATTTTTAAAATGGAAGAAACCAAATTCGTCTGTTACCACTTCTTGTGTCACTCCTTTATCGTCTTTTAGCGATAATTTGGTGTATTTCATATTAACATTATCAACATTATCGAGATCGGTTAAAGCGTCAATTCTTCGTTGGATGGAGTTTTTATTGATGTCTAAGCTTAAACCTTTTCCTGAAATAGATTCCAATAATGTATCATTGCCATTAATAAATAGCACTTGTAATACTCCAAGTTCATCGTAGTAAAGCTTACCGTATGCAAACGTTTTGTCGCCATTTATGCATAACGCTGGAATTGTAACAGGTCTGAAAATTTCTTTGTAAGAAGACGATACAGGAACGTTAACAATATCTTCTGAAGCAATGGTATCTCCGTTTGCAACGTGGCTAATAGAATACGATTTACCGCTAGGTACAACAACGGTAAATTTGCCAGTTACTCTATTCGCTTTAAAGAAGAATTCTTCTTTTGTTTCTAAGTCAATAACCGATGCGCCTGCATTAACACTTGCATCCATGCATAAAAACTGACCTACAAATACTGTTAAAGGTTCAACATCAAGGATGTTTAGATTAAGTAAGTATATGTCTTTGTCACCGTACCCTTCAGCTCTTTCCGAAGAATAATAAGCTCGTTTACCATCAGCCGAAACAACTAAATACATGTCGTTATCGACAGTGTTAATAGGATATCCTAGGTTTTCAGGTTCACTAATCATTATCTTTTCCTCTTCGTTGTCATTACTCATTTCTGACACGAAAATATCGAAGCCACCCATGTTTTTATGTCCTTCCGAAGCAAAGTAAAAGTGAACTCCGTCTGGATGAATAAAAGGGGATTCTTCGTCATATTCAGTATTAATTTGGGGGCCTAGGTTTTGAGCCTTACTCCATTTGCCGTTTGGGAGTTTAGTACATCTGTATATGTCTCTACCTCCATATCCCGACTTTCTATCACTAACAAAAAACATTATGTTTTCTTGCGAGTTAATTACAGCGTGAGTTTCCCATCCTTTTGTATTAACATCAGAACCAAACAATACTGGCTCCGACCATTCTCCGCCTAGATTTTCGCAAGTAAAAATGTTACCATCATGATCTACAATACGGTACATAAACATTTTTTGCCCATCTGCAGTAATGCCTATTACGGCGTCGTCGTTTGACGTGTTTATATGAGTGCCTAACTGCGTAGGTTTGGCCCATACTCCATTTACTTTTTTAGCAGAATATATGTCTTCATAATAATGCCCTTCATGATCTCTAAAGCCGCCTGTGCTTCCTTCTCTTTTAGATGTGAAGAGCATTAAGTTTTCCATTGCATCAATTGCAGGACTGTAATCGGCATATTTAGTGTTGATGGAGTCTCCCATATTTACAACGTCTATACTTTTAGCGTTAGCAACGAAATGGATAGCATTTTTACTTTGCTCTATGTTGTGTGTTGCAGCTTTTCTTTTAATGTGTTTTTCGTTTATTTCCCCTTCGAAAGTTTTAAAAGTCTCAATTGCTTTTTTAAACTCGTAGTTTAAGTGGTATGCTAATCCTAAATAGTATCTGGAAACGGGAGGCGCCTTTTTTAAAGTGTGCGAAAAAATATCGTAGTTGGTGGTCATTTTATCAACTGCCTTTTCAAGATATGGGATCGACAACGTTTTTTCGTTGTAAGAATGAATATAGCACAATCCAACTTTGTAGTTTAAGTTAGCATTATTTTCGTCCTTAGCTAATAGCCGTTTGTAAATTGGCAGAGCCAACGCATAGTTGTTGTACTCTACATGATAGTTGGCTTCTACGAATTTCTTTTTGAAATTCCCGCCTTGTGCCCATAGGCAGTACGGTATTAGAACCAATATACATATTTGAAATCCTAAATTCTTCAAGCTCTTTTTGTTAAAAAGATGTTCAAAACTAATCAATTCCCTAGATTTTCCTTCTAGAATCGAAGTTTTCTAAATGATCCGCCATCATTTTTAGAAATTTACTGCCCAGCGCACCGTCAATAATCCTATGGTCATAAGTGTGAGAAAGATACATCATATGTCTAATTCCAATGGTGTCTCCTTGGGGGGTTTCAATCACCGCAGGCTTCTTGGTAATTGCACCCACAGCCATTATAGCTACTTGTGGCTGATTGATGATAGGAGTGCCCATGATGCTTCCGAATGACCCTACATTAGTAATTGTATAAGTTCCTCCAGAGGTGTCATCTGGACCTAAATTTTTATTTCTAGCTCTTATCGCTAAATCGTTAACTTTTTTGATTATTCCCATCAAATTGAGTCGATCTGCGTTTTTTATTACAGGAACTATCAAATTTCCTGATGGAAGTGCAGTTGCCATTCCAACATTGATGTCTTTTTTTAGAATGATTTTATTTCCGTCCAAAGAACTGTTAATCATCGGGAATTGTTGAATGGTTTTAACTAAAGCCTCTATAAAAATGGGTGTAAAGGTTAACGGTTCGTCGTGTGTTTCTTTAAATGTTTCTTTATTGGCATTTCGCCACATTACAATGCTGGTTACATCTAACTCTATAAAGGAGGTAACATGTGCCGACGTTTGTTGCGACATGGTCATGTGCGACGAAATAAGCTGTCTTACCCGATCCATTTCAATTATTTCATCTGCACCATTATGTGTTGTTTTCGGTTGCTCTGCAACAAGGCTAGGTACTGTAATTGGTGGAGGTTGGGAGGTTAAATTGGTTGTTGAACTCGAAGGGACTTCCACGGGTTGTTCAATAGACAAATATTTTAGCAGATCGGCTTTGGTAAGCCTGCCTTCTTTTCCTGTTCCATTAATTTTTTCGAGATCGGAGAGGCTCATGCCTTCTTTTTTTGCAATACTTCTTACTAAAGGAGAGTAAAATCGATCGCTGGCAGCAGATTGTGTTGTTGTTTCTTCAATTATTTTACTTGGTTCAATTGGAATTGAAGGAGGGATAGGGGCTGCAACCGGAATTATAACTGGTTCGGGGGCTAATGATTTGAGTGATTTTTTTTCTTTTACGGGCTCTACTATTGGTTCTTTAATTGTTTCTTTTACAACAGGAGGAGCCAACGACGGAGCATCTGTTTCAATTTCGGCGATAACAGTTCCTACTTGTACCACCTCGCCTTCCACACATTTTATACTAGAAAGTTTCCCTGCAAAAGGAGAAAAAACCTCAGTGTCTACTTTGTCGGTAGCAATTTCAATAATTACCTCTTCTAGCTCTACAGGATCTCCCTCTTTTTTAAGCCATTTAATGATGGTTGCTTCCGCAACGCTTTCACCCATTTTAGGTAGTATAATGCTTTCTGTGGCCATGCTTTATCTTAATCTATCGATGTAGTAAATTTACATAATCTATTGCAATACGACGATTGTAGAGCAATGTTCCATGTGATGAAACTCAATAAAGAATCAAATTTTATTGTTTGTTAAAAGAAATTATTGTCCTGCTTCCTATTATATAAGAGCTGTTAGGAGGAGCAATTTTATACAATATGTCATAACCTTCTAAGTCATTCATTTGTTCAATTATCTTTTGAGGGTTTAAATCTTCCGAACAGAAAATTATTTCGTTCAAGTCGTAAATTTCTATTACTTCTTTTAGTTGATCAATTTTTCCGATGTATTCAGTTTTTAAGTCCGAAATCACTTTTTGAGGAGAAATGAATCCTACGAAGTTCTTAAAGTCTTTTGCTGATTGTAGCATGCCTTTTACTCTAGTCGCTTCCGATTTTTCTCCAATTACAGCAATTCTTCTGCTTTCGTTTACTTTAACATATTCTTCGAAATTTAAGAAATTCAAAAACTTTCGAGAGATATTAATAGCGAAATATGCTATTCCAAAGAATCCTACTAAGCTGATGGCCGCCTCTATTGATAAGCTGTGCTGAGAAAATAACCCTCCGGCTGTTATGGCTAAAACAGATGCTAGGGTTAGTAGAGTTTTAGATGGTTTTATACTTTCTGTATAACATTTGGTAATTGAAAGTGCGAAAATAATTAGAATAATTGTGCCCAAATGGTATAAAGTTCCGAAGCTGGATATAACTGGATTCGGATTTGATTCGAATATGGACGTTGCGTCTAAAAGAAGGCAAGCCAGTGTGGAAATTACCGCAATTGAGAATGCATCGAATATTTGACCAACGTATTTTCTTGCTATTCCAACTACAAGCGCAATACCGGCCCTAACGTAAATAGCTGTGTTGAGCAATAATGAAAAAACTTTTGCATTTCCTTTTGAGAAATGAGTTCGTGCAAAAATTATCATCGCCTTGTAGAATACAATGATGTAGTTAATGTTGGTTCTTTTGGTGCTTTCGCCCTTGTAATGAATTATTTGAGTATCGGGGAAGTAGTAGTTTTTGTAACCAGCTTTAATTATTCTGTAAGAAAGATCAACATCTTCGCCATACATAAAATAGGATTCGTCCAGTAAACCTGTTTTTTCTAAAGTAGTTTTTCTGAGTAGCATAAATGCACCCGATAATACATCTACTTGCGATATTTCGTTTTCGCCCAAATAACCTAAGTGGTACTTACCAAATGTTCTGGATTTTGGGAAGATAAGCGTTAAGCCAAACATTTTGTAAAAGGCAACAGTAGGGGTGGGGAACCCTCTTTTCGACTCAGGTAAAAAGTCTCCTTGTCCGTCTACCATTTTTACACCCAATCCACCAGCATCTGGTGTTTTGTCCATAAAGTCGATTATTTTAGAAAATGTATCGGTGTTTACAATTGTGTCGGGGTTTAATAGTAGTACATACTCGCCAGTTGACGCTTTGATTGCTTGGTTGTTTGCAAATGAAAAACCTTTATTGTCTTTGTTTGCAATTAGTTTAACATCGGGAAACTCCTTCTCAACCATGTCGTTAGATTGGTCGGTGGAGTTGTTGTCTACCACAAAAACTTCACTTTCAATGTTTTTGCAAGCCAGTTCAACCGATTTTAAACATTGATTGAGGAAATATTTAACGTTGTAATTAACAATTACTATCGAAAACTTCATATTCTTATTTTATAGTAGCACTGTTGTACACCGTACGATTTACTAAAGATCTACCCAGTGTTACTTCATCAATATATTCTAAATCATCTCCTGCCGCAACACCGCGGGCAATAATACTTATTTTAATATTGAACTCCTTTAATTTGTTCGATAAATAAAATATGGTTGTGTCACCTTCCATGGTTGATGGCAATGCCATAATTACTTCCTTAATCTCATCTGATTTTACTCTTTCTACAAGTGTGCTAGCATTAATATCGGCAGGGCCAATGCCGTCCATAGGGGATATTATTCCATATAAAACATGATAAATACCATTGTATTGTTCCGTGTTTTCAATTGCTATTACATCCGTTATGTTTTCCACAACGCACACCAAGCTGTGGTCGCGATTTAAATTGGTGCAAATGTTGCAAATTTCGGTGTCGGATATGTTATGACATGTTTTACAATAGCCAATTTTATTCCGTAAATCGATAAACGTATTGCCAAAAGCTTCCACTTCTTCGGTGGTGTTTTTTAATAAAGACAAAACTAACCGCAGTGCAGTACGTCTGCCTATGCCTGGTAAAGAGGCAAATTGCTCAACGGCGTCTTCAATTAACTTGGAAGGTAAATTCATATGTCAAAAATAGTAAATAGGTATCAAGAATTTATGTTATAAATTTGCGTAAACAAGAGAAGAGGATGTCGCCCATATTGGTAATTTTTATGTTACTCGGATATTTTGGAATGCTAATTTCCATATCCTATGTTACTTCTAGGTCATCTAGCTCCACATCATTTTATTTAGCCGACAACAAATCGCCGTGGTTTTTAGTGGCATTTGGTATGATTGGCGCATCGCTTTCTGGAATCACATTTATTTCTATTCCGGGGTCTGTAGACGGAAGCCATTTTAAGTATATGCAAATGGTAATGGGTTATATGCTTGGTTATGGCGTTATTGCTTTGGTGCTACTCCCAATCTATTATCGGCTTAATCTAGTTTCGATTTATACGTACTTGGGCAAACGTTTTGGAGTTGTGGCTCATAAAACGGGTGCGCTGTTTTTTCTGGTTTCCAGAATAATTGGTGCTTCTTTAAGGTTGTTTTTGGTGGTGCAAGTTTTGCAGATTTATGTTTTCGATGCATTCGATATTCCTTTTTGGGTTACTGTACTTGTTTCTATTGGCTTAATTTGGATTTATACTTTTCGAGGTGGGATGAAAACCATTATTTACACCGATACGCTGCAAACGTTTTTTATGTTGGCGGCCGTTTTTGTAACCATTTTTATTATTGCTGGCTCAATGGATTTATCTTTTGGAGAGTTGATGGGGATGGCTATGAATAGCGAGTATGCCGAGGTTTTTGAATTTGATTGGCGTGCTGCAGATTATTTCCCGAAACACTTTTTTGGCGGGATGTTTATCGCAATTGCAATGACGGGGTTAGATCAGGATATGATGCAGAAGAACCTAACGTGTAAATCTATCGGAGATGCTAAAAAGAATGTGTTGTGGTTTAGTATTGCACTGTTTTTTGTAAATATTTTATTCTTGGCATTGGGAGCAATAATTTATTTATACATGAGTAAAGTGGGCATGGAAACGCCTAATAGGGTCGACATGGTTTATCCGATGTTGGCTAAAACGCATCTCGGCTTATTTGGTGGTATTGTGTTTCTGTTGGGCTTAATAGCGGCAGCATACTCTAGCGCCGATTCTGCTTTAACTTCTTTAACGACTTCTTTTTGCGTTGACTTTATGGACAAAGAGGTGTCAGAAAAGAAAAGATATTTGATTCACCTGGGTTTCTCTTTGGTTGTTTTCTTTGTGATACTAATTTTTAATTTTCTTGGAAACGAGAGCGTAGTTTGGAAATTGTTTAAATGGGCACAATATACTTATGGGCCTTTGTTGGGTTTATTTGCCTTCGGTATAATTTCTAAACGCGTAATTCCTAAAGCCGAAATCAATCAGATATTTATTGTGCTAATATGTATCATCGCTCCTTTAATATGTCTAGGACTAAAAAGCTATTCAACTTCTTTTTTTAATGGATATAACTTTGGTTTCGAATTAATCATAATTAACGGATTACTTACCTACGTAGGATTATTTATGAATTCTAAACGTCTTGATACACAGTAAAATATTTACAGAAGTTAATTATTAACTCATGTTACGCATCGTTAAGCCACTTTTGCTAAATTGGGTGTTAATAACTGTTGCACTTCGGTTGTTGCTTTTTTCATTGCCATAATATTTATGTAGCGTTTTAGGCAAAAATGATTTTTACCCTTCCTCAT
>JABSPQ010000017.1 GCA_013214205.1 Flavobacteriales bacterium | reverse complement strand
CCTAAGGTCCTTGAACCATGTACAAATGTCATCGCTACCCAAGAGTAATTATTCAACAAGTACTTTATTTCAAACTTAGACTCTCATTGAGTTATCGAGATGTGGAAGAACTCATGCAAATTAGAGGAGTTGATGTGGATCATTCTACCATACAAAGGTGGGTATTCAAGTTCACCCCAGAGATTGAGAAGAAGATGAACAAACGCAAGCATCGAACTGGTGATAGCTGGCGAATGGATGAGACTTATGTCAAAGTCGCTGGTCAAGATAGGTTTTTGTATCGCGCTGTGGACAAAGAAGGCAACACAGTAGATTTCCTATTAACCAAGCGCAGACAAGGTATGTCAGCGCAGAAGTTCTTCAATAAAGCGATCAAAAACAATGGCAAGCCGAGGGGCATTAATATTGATAAAAGCGGATCTAACTTTGCAGCAATTCGAGTGGTAAATCGCAGGGGATTGTTTGCGAAAAACATCAAAATACGGCAGTGTAAATATCTCAACAACATTGTAGAGCAAGATCACCGAGGTGTCAAAAGAAGAATCATAAATATGACAGGATTCAAAGAGTTCGAGTCAGCGCAACGGACTCTTTCAGGAATAGAGGTCGTGAATATTATTAGAAAGAATCAACTAACAAATCCAGGTAAAACGCACTTCAAAACGTTCGCTTCTTTGGCTGCTTAGAAACTAAAACGCTAGAATTTCTTAGGGTCAAGAAAAGTTAATGCGGCAGAACCATTATAATCATTAATCTACAGTCATCGAAAAACGTTAAAACTATCTGGGAAGAGAAATTAAAGGAGCTTCCAAAAATGTCCACCTTTCAACCCGGATGGAATGACCTCGACATTCCTAGTGTCGATGGAGGGTTCGCGTATTAGATTCTTCAAAAAAAATAGGCATAAAAAGAGCCGCATTAAAAAACGCGACTCTTATTAACTATACTAACTTCTAACTATTAACTAACTAAACCATTTCCGTTAGATCAAATAATGGTCACCTAAAACTTAAATTTCGTTTTAAGACCTAAACTCTGGATTAAAAGTATATGTACTTCATTATTTAATCAAGCCTATAAATATGATTTATTTATTGTTAAAACACATAGGTGCTAAGTTAATACACTTATAATTAGATGTTTATATGTAGTGTTTATATATTTATTAAAATATAAATATAGTGTTATGATTCCTTACAACTCTGACTGCTATAATTAGTCCATTTAGGTTTTTATCAACTGTAATTATTATAGTTCTGGATGAGAAAAGTTGAATCCAGAGATGCCGAAGTGGTTAGAACTAAACTAAGCCATATGCTAGAACAGATTAAGCCGTATATAAAGTCAATTACATCTGATAATGGAAAAGAATTTGTCAAACATCAAGACATTGCAGATGAGTATTGTGATTTTTTCTTTGCTAACCCATACAGTCCTTGGGAGCGAGGTGCTAACGAAAATCTCAATGGCCTTATTAGACAATATATCCCTAAGGCTTCGGACTTTTCTACTTTCGATGAAGAATATATAAGGGACACTCAAAACAAGCTCAACAACAGACCCAGAAAGAGACTTGATTTTGAAAGCCCTATATTCGTAATGGATAAATTATTGTTTAACTCAGAAATTGCGT
>JABSPQ010000168.1 GCA_013214205.1 Flavobacteriales bacterium | reverse complement strand
ATTCCTGTAAGGGATAAAACACAAAAGCCTTGATACAATTAAGTATCAAGGCATTAAGACTGCGTGGCCCCTCCAAGAATCGAACTTGGAGCTAAAGTTTAGGAAACTTCTATTTTATCCATTAAACTAAGGGGCCAATACTTTATCCTATTGAACTTCCATTATCAACAGGTTCGTAAGGGGATATTAACTTCAGACTTCCATCGGAATTTTCGGCGCTTAAAATCATTCCGTTAGAAACAACGCCTCTAATTTTTCGTGGTGCAAGATTCATTAAAACACTTACTTGCTTGCCAACCAAATCTTCGGGATTATAATGCTTGGCGATACCAGAAACAACCGTACGTTGATCCACGCCCGTATCAAGTAAAAACTGAAGCAGTTTATCTGCTTTTTCTACTTTTTTACACTCTAAAACAGTAGCAACTCTAATGTCCATTTTCATGAAATCATCAAATGCAACTTCTTCTTTAACAGCTGATTTTTCCATACTTTTTTCTTCGTCCTCCTTAGCTTTAGCGGCGGAGGATTCGTTATTCATTTTAGTATTCTCTAGTTTTTGAATCTGCGCTTCAATTTCAGCGTCTTCAATCTTCGGGAATAAAATCTTTGCTTCGTTAATTTGATCACCAGGAGCGAGTAAATCAGAACTCCCTGCTTCTTCCCAAGTTCTGTCGCCGATGCCCAAAAGATCGCTCATTTTCTTGGCAGAATCTGGTAAAAAAGGTTCCAACACAATTGCTAAAGTCGCACTAATTTGTAATGCGATATTCATAATCGTTTCCACCTTCTTAGCATCTTCCTTCACCAATTTCCATGGTTCTGTTTCTGCCAAATACTTATTACCCAAGCGGGCCAAATTGATCACCTCAAAAAGCGCTTCTTTAAACTTATACTTTTCAATTTTACCGCCGATAATTCCAGGGAAATTAGCCAACTGATCTAAAACTGCTTGATCCTGATCGTTCAATTCTCCCCTTTCAGGAATCTTTCCTTCGTAATATTTATGCGTAAGCACCACAGCACGATTCAGGAAATTACCGAGCACAGCAACCAACTCATTGTTGTTTTTGGCTTGAAAATCCTTCCAAGTAAAATCGTTGTCCTTAGCTTCCGGAGCATTTGCACAAAGCACATAACGTAAAACATCTGCCTTGCCTTCAAACTCCTTTAAATAATCGGGCAACCAAACCGCCCAATTTTTAGAAGTAGAAATTTTGTTGCCTTCCAAGTTCAAAAACTCATTGGCTGGCACATTTTCGGGTACAATGTAATCGCCGTGCGCCATTAACATCGCTGGGAAAATAATACAGTGAAATACAATGTTGTCCTTGCCAATAAAGTGAAGCAATTTCGAATCCTCATCTTGCCAATAAGGCTTCCAATCTTTTCCTGTGGTTTCAGCCCATTCCTTCGACGCACTTATGTAGCCAATCGGAGCATCAAACCAAACGTAAAGCACTTTTCCATCCGCCTCTTTTAACGGCACTTTTACACCCCAATCCAAATCTCTTGTAACGGCTCTGGGTTTTAAGCCGCTATCTAACCACGATTTACATTGCCCGTATACATTTGATTTCCAATCGCCTTTATGCCCATCAATCCACGTTTCCAACTTCGCTTGCATTTTATCCAAAGGCAAATACCAATGTTTGGTGCTTTTCATAATTGGAACAGCACCGCTTAAAGCAGATTTAGCATTAATTAATTCTTTCGGACTCAAAGATGTTCCACAGTTTTCGCATTGATCGCCGTAAGCACCTTCCGATTTACAATTCGGACATGTCCCAGTGATGTAGCGATCTGCCAAAAACTGATCGTTCGCCTCATCATAATATTGTTCGCTTTCTTGCTCTAAAAAAACACCTTGTTCATGCAAGTGAGTAAAAAACTCAGAAGACGTTTCGTGGTGAATTGGAGCAGAAGTTCGAGAATACACATCAAAAGAAATTTTAAATTCTTTAAAAGTTTTTTTGATGCTCTCGTGGTACTTATCAACAACGTCTTGCGGAGTGATTCCTTCGGCCTTTGCCTTCAATGTAATTGGCACCCCATGTTCGTCGGAACCGCCTACAAACAGTACGTCTTCGCCTCTCGAACGCTGGTACCTTGCATAGATATCAGCAGGCAAATAAACCCCCGCCATGTGGCCAATGTGAACCTCTCCATTTGTGTATGGAAGCGCAGAGGTTATCGTATATCTTTTAAAATCCTTCAACTATTTTTAGATGTGTTGTATCTTCGCAAAGATAACAAACGTCAACATAATCGTGATTAAACCACCGCATTTAAAAGAAGGAGACAGAATTGGCTTAGTTTCTACTGCCAGAAAGATCTCTAAAGAGGAATTAGCCCCTTGCATTGAGCACCTTAAATCGGGGGGTTTACGGGTAATTTTAGGCAAGCACATTTACGACATTGATAACCAAATGGCGGGCACGGATGAAGCTCGTGCGGCGGATATGCAAGAGATGCTCGACGACCCTAGTATAAAAGCCATTATGTGCGCTCGAGGTGGCTATGGCACGGTTAGAATTGTAGATAAGCTTTATTTTAATACGTTCATAAAGTCTCCAAAGTGGGTTATCGGTTTTAGCGACATTACGGTGTTGCATTTGAGCTTTCACAACATGGGTTACCAAACGATTCACGCGTTGATGGGAATCAATTTCTTTAAAGACGAAGACCCGCGAATGGCAATTTCTACTTTAAGAAAAGCATTGTTTAACGCCCCTTTGGTACACACCATACCGGCTCATCCCCTTAATAAAAAAGGAACTGCAAAAGGAATGGTTATAGGCGGAAATCTTTCTATCATATACAGCATGATGGGTTCGGATTCTCAGGTTAGAACGGACGGAAATATATTATTTCTAGAAGATTTAGACGAGTACATGTACCACATCGACAGAATGATGATGAATTTGAAACGAGCCAAAATGTTCGACAAAATTGCTGGGTTGGTAATTGGTGGCATGACGGATATGAACGACAATGCAGTTGCGTTCGGAAAAAATGCGCACGAAATAATTTTAGACGCAGTTAAGAATTACGACTTCCCCGTTTGCTTCGATTTTCCAGCTGGTCATATCGACGACAACAGGGCTTTGATTATGGGCGCGCCGGCAGAATTGGTGGTGGGAGATGATGTAACATTATCATTTAATAATGGCTAAACATTACGATTTAGGCATTAAAGGAGAGCAAGTGGCAGCACTTGAACTGGAGAAAAATGGATATAAAATCCTCGAGAAAAACTGGAGGTACGATAGAGCAGAAATCGACATTATTGCTACAAAAGATAACTTTTTAGTAATTGTTGAAGTAAAGACAAGAAGCAGTGATAAATTTGGTACGCCAGAGGAATCTGTAGACATTAAAAAAGAAAATAATTTGATTCGGGCAACCGAGGCATACATTGAGGAAAAAGACATCGACATGGAATGTAGATTTGACATCATGTCGTTAATTATTAACGGCGACACAACGGTTTCATTAAAACATTTCGAAGACGCTTTTACCCCAACAGTTGAATAATATGGCAAAAAGAGAAAGTACATCAAGAGGCAAAGGATCTAAAAGATCTACAGGTAGCAGAGACGACAAAAAACCTTTCGTTCCTAAAAACCCAGATAGAAATAGAGGTGGCGCATCAAGCGATGGGAAAAAAGCATACGCTCCAAAAAGAATTGATTGGAGAGATTCGGAAGAGAAAGGCGACCGTAAATCGGGCCCGAGAAGAGATGATAAAAGAGGAGACAGCAAACCATCTGGCCCAAGAGATGGAAAATCAAGATTCGATCCGAAGAAAGCACCTCGTAAAAGAGACGACGATTCGAGAGGAGGCAAAAGAAGTTTTGGTTCTAAAAGAGAAGATCGTGGAGATCGCAATGAAGACGACATGTCTGTGCCAACTAAAAACTTCGGTTCAAAAATAAAATGGTCGCGACAAGATGACAAAGACAGAAAACGCAATCCGAAGCCAAAAAGAATTCAAGCCGACGACGGTAGAATCCGTTTAAACAAAATGGTTGCCAACTCTGGCATCTGTTCTCGAAGGGAAGCCGATGAATTAATCAGGATGGGATTAATTTCGGTGAACGGTGTAGTCATAAAAGAAATGGGGCATAAGGTAGAAGCTACCGACAAAATTCAGCACGAAGAAAAAGAACTTAATCAAGAACAGTTGGTTTATTTACTCCTTAACAAACCAAAGGATTTAATTACAACCACCTCGGATACACATGGCAGAAAAACCGTTATGGATCTTGTTGGGCCTGCTTGTAAAGAAAGAATTTACCCTGTTGGAAGATTAGACAGAGCCACAACTGGCCTGCTTTTGTTTACCAACGATGGCGAAATGGCCAAAAAATTAACTCATCCTAGTTACAGCATCAAAAAGATGTACCACGTGCATCTCGATAAAAATGTTAAAATAGCAGACGTTAGGCAACTGGTTAAAGGAGTTAGTTTAGACGATGGAATTGTAAAGGCCGATGATGCTAGCCACGTTCAAGGAGGCAAAAAAAACGAAGTGGGCATTACGCTCCACTCAGGTAAAAACAGGGTTGTAAGACGTATGATGGAATCTATGGGCTACGAAGTTGCCAGATTAGACCGAGTTGTATTTGCAGGCCTAACAAAAAAAGACCTACCAAGAGGCAGCTACCGTTTTTTAACTCCAGAAGAAATAGTATTTTTAAAACGTACCAAATAAACTAAACAAACGTTAATAACTTATAATGAAGGCATTCAAAAACCTACTGATTTTCTTATTCGTAGTAATTGCCCTCTTCATATCCTTCGCATTAGTTGTTGAGCATTACTACGGCGAGGAGGTTAAAGACAAACTAGTATTAGAGTTGAGCAAAAAGCTTAACACCGATGTAAAGGTAAAAGAGGCGCATTTTTCTTTGATTAAAAAATTCCCCTACGCCACACTAGAGCTTTCTGATGTGATGGTGGAGGAAACTTTCATCAAAATGAGCAAAGACAAAGACACCCTGTTGTTTGCCAAACGTTTGTTTCTTCAGTTTAATGTAATCGACATTTACACCAAAAATTACAACATCAACAACATCGAACTCGAAAACGGGTTTATGCACATTCACATTGATAAAACTGGCGAAACCAATTACAATTTCTGGAAGATGGCCGAAGACAGCCTCGATGTAAAAAAGAATGTTAAAGTTGAACTAGAAGAACTGATTTTAGTAAACATGGACATTCGGTACATCAGCGATATCAACCACCAAAACATTCATGTAAACGCCAAATACGCCGAAATTGAAGGTCAGATAGCCAGAGAAAAATTTGTGCTAAACATCTCATCCGATCTCGATATTGATTGGCTTAAAATTGGAAAAGTAAATTACGTAGATCAAAAAGAAGCGTGGGTAGATGTTATTTTAAATGTAGATAGCAACGTTTATACGTTTCAAAATGGAGAAATATACATTGCCGATTTGCTCTTTAATATTGATGGCACGGCAACTTACCAAGAGAACAATACCGAATTGGATTTAAGAATTAATGGCAGCGAATTAGACATACAATCCGCGCTATCCATACTGCCAAACGTGTATTCCAAGGAGATAAAAAAATACCAAAGCAGCGGTAAGTTTTATTTCAAATCGGAGATTACAGGGTTTATGAGCAACTCCACAGACCCCAGTGTAGTTGCCAATTTCGGAATTGTTGAAGGAACAGTTTCTAAAAAAGGTTCGCCCCAAGAACTAGAAAACGTAACGCTAATTGGCAAGTACACCAACGGAACCAGACGTTCAATTGCATCGAGCGTATTAGATTTAACCGACTTCAGCTTTACCATAGGCGAAGGCAAATTAGGAGGAATACTTAAACTAACCAATCTGCATTATCCTAAAATTTCGGCCGAACTAATTGGATCTATGGAGATGGCAAAAGCACAAGAATTTTTCAGACTAGATACGCTTGAAATAGCCCGAGGCAACTTGAAAATAAATGCAGTGATGTCGGGAAGAATGGTCGACGATAAAAATACAGGTGGCTTAAAAATGGTTGATTTAAAAACCGAAGGATCGCTAGATGCAGAAAATGTCGACATTAGATTGGTTGGAACGGAAAACCTTTTTAGAGAAATCACTGGTCATTTTATTTTCAACGACAACGATTTAATGGTAGAAAACTTGAGCTTTAAATTGGAGCAAAGTGATTTTCACCTTGATGGGTTCTTTAGAAACATGGCCCAATTTGTTATTGATAAAGACGCCAAATTGAGCGTGAAGGCAAAGCTTAAATCTAAAGTAATCGACTTCAATTACATCCTAAGAAACACCAATAAAACCGACAGTACTAAAAGTGATACAGGTTATGCTTTAGACATTCCTAGAACAATCAATTTAAACTTAGATGTTGAAATAGATTCGATTATGTTCAGAAAATTCAATGCCGAAAGAATCAAGGGTAAAATCCAACTTAAAAACAGAATTATCACTGCCAATCCGCTTTCCTTCGAAACCATGCAAGGCAGTGTAGAATTCGAAGGAGTTGTTGATGGCCGAAATCCAAACGCCATCATAATAACCTGCTCTGCAAACTTAGATCAACTCAACATCAACCAACTCTTTTACCAATTCGAAAACTTTGGTCAAAACACCCTACAGGCACACAACATAATGGGCCGTGGTACAGCAGACCTTCACTTCGCATCTATTTGGGACGCGCAGCTAAACATAGATTTGGATAGGATCCTCGCCAAAGGAAACATCAAAATAGAAGACGGAGAATTGATTAATTACGCCCCAATGATGGAGCTTTCCGACTACATTGATGTAGAAGAATTAAAGCACATTAAATTCTCGAGCATGGAGAATAAAATCGATATTAAAAACCAAACAATCAGCATTCCTAAAACGGAAATTAAATGTACCGCACTTAATCTAAACTTAGAAGGGAATCACACATTCAATAACGAAATCGATTATAAATTCGACGTGCAACTGGATGAAGTACTATCTAAAAAAGTGAAGAAAAGTAAAAATAAAATCGACTATGAAGAATACGAGGATGGCACCAGAAAAGGCCTCACCATTTACATTACCATGGAAGGAACCGTTGACAATCCTATTATTAAAACCGATAAAAAACAAACTTTTATAAAAATTGCTCACGACCTATTTGAAGAGAAATTAATCTTTCAACAAATGGTAAAAGAAGAATTCAATATCTTTAAGAAAGATACTACAGAGGTTAAAAAAGACGTTGAGGAGGAGAAAGAAAAAGAAGAGGAAGAAGACGATAGCGGCTGGGGAGGCATGTTAGAGTTTGACCCTGATGCTGATTCGGAGGAAGAAGATTAATAACCTTACATCACCAAGCAACTTTGAATTTATACAACCAAAAACTACAATTAAAACTAGTGCTGCTTGTTTCGGCAATTTTAATTGGCGTTGCAAGCTTGTGGTATACCGACGAATTTGTTTCTAAACTGGCCGACGAAGAACGTAAAAAAGTTGAGCTATGGTCTAAGGCCATGAAGGAACTTGCCAGCATGGATGTTGAAAACAGCTCCAAAGACTTTAACATGGCCATCAATATTATTTCAAGCAACGAAACGGTTCCTATTATTTTGGTTGACAACGATAGTATTAATAGATATCGAAATTTAGACAGCGTAAAAGCCGAAAAACCGGGATATTTAGAGGAGCAATTGGCCATTATGAAAGAGCAACATGAGCCGATTCCGATATATATCTCCGATGATCACTATCAACTTTTATACTACAAAAAATCTACCCTGCTCGTAAAATTGCAGTACTACCCCATTTACCAACTGGGCATCATATCCCTATTTATCATTATTGCCTACCTAGCATTTAGCTCATCCCGTAAAGCCGAACAAAACTACGTTTGGGTTGGTATGGCAAAAGAAACCGCTCATCAATTAGGCACGCCCCTCTCCTCTCTACTTGCTTGGTTCGAGATTTTGAAATCGCAAGGTGCAGATGAAGCGACCCTCAAAGAAATTAGACAGGACGTAAGCCGACTAGAAACCATTACCGAGCGTTTTTCAAAAATTGGATCAACCCCAAAACTTGACGAGCACAATGTGGTAGAAATTTTAACCAACGCAGTTGCTTATTTAAAGCGAAGAGTTTCTAATAGGGTTCATTTTTCGATTACAACGGAAGACGACACAGCCATGGCAATGCTTAACGCCCCTCTGTTTGAATGGGTAATTGAGAATTTAATTAGGAATGCTGTGGATGCCATGAAGGGTGAAGGGTCGATTAAAATTAATGTGACCACCAACAAACAAACTGTTTTAATAGACATTGAAGACGACGGAAAAGGCATTGCGAAAACCAAGCAAAACGCTGTTTTTAATCCGGGTTATACAACCAAGAAAAAAGGTTGGGGTCTTGGCCTTTCCTTGGTAAAACGAATTGTAGAAAACTACCATCAAGGCAACATCTCCGTTTTAAAATCGGAAGCAGGTAAAGGCACCACTTTTAGAATTGTGCTAAAAAAGAACAAATAAGCCTAAATACCAGGGTAATTATCTCACTTACAACCAGATATGCCAGTACAAGTAAATGTGCGTAGTACATTTCTGCGAGACTTTCAAAACACGTTAAAAAAGGGGGTAATGAATTTACCTAACATATTCAATAATTTATATATGCAAATTACAGTACAAGCGAAATTGCGTTTTTCACTTGGTCAAAATCACGTATCCGAATTCAGTACTAATTCCTTGTTAAAAACATGTACTGCCCGTATCCAATTTCGCCTTCTCTCCGTAAGTATCGCCAAATCAAAGCTCTCCATATTGCAACAATTCAATACCGTTTTTCACACGTTAATAATTTCATTATTATTTTCTATCAGTCTTTTGGCTCAATCTACCTCAAATACCGGTCCGGGAGGAGTTGGTAATACAGACGGCACAGGCAGTTTATGCATGTGGGTAGACGCGAAAGGTCTTCAAGATGCAAGCCAGGCAGATGGAACCGATGTTGGTACATGGAGCGACAAATCGAGCACATCCGATACAGCTATTTCCAACACCAACGAAACATGCTACAACGATCCGCATTATGTAGACGCATGGAGAAACGGAATGCCAGCGGTTTATTTTGACGCCGACAACTACGAAGCTTTAATGATAGACGACGCTGGAACACGAATGCAACCAAGCGACGACGCTACCATTTTTGGGATTTACCAACCTGCAGCTTGCGGAAACGGCTGTACGTATGGATCTATGCTAATGGAAGATTATGGAACTGTTTGGGACAATTCTGGCTATGGTTTTGTAACTAGAAATGCAGGCAGCAACGACTTTTATTCTTGGTACGAAGAATATTCGGATGGAATTCAACCAGCCACTGTTACCGATTGGGTAAATGGTACGCCAAATATTTACGCCATGCGAATAGACGATGCCGATAAAAAAGTAGGCTTCTTCGAAAACGACGGTACAGAAACTTATAAATCTACCAACGCAACGTCAGGTACTTGGGCGGCCAATTATACAGACGGAACAGAAGATGCCGACAACGTTAGCATTATGGCTTACACAGGTAGCGACCCGTGTATGAACAACTATGTGCTGGAAGGATACCTGCCCGAAATGTTTATGTACAGTGGCGAAGCACTCAACGATTGCGAAATGGTAATTGTAAATAACTACCTGTCGGCTAAATACAATATTGGTCTTTCCAGCGCCGACATTTACGATGGCGACGATATAGGCTACGATTATCACGTTTCAGGTATTGGGCAAGCAAGTGATGGTTCTAAACATTTAGAATCTAGAGGAACTGGATATGTTAGGATAAGTACCACCACTGGGCTAGCAAACAATGAATATTTATTTTGGGGACTAAATGGCAACAACTTCGGAACCCAAACCACCGATCTACCAGGAACCGTAGAAATAAGATACGTGCAGGATTGGTACGTTACGGAAGAAAGCTCTGGCGGAGCAGCAGTAGATGTGGGCAGCATAGATATTAGCGTAATGATGGAAGGAGATCAAACCGTTTCAGACCTTCGACTAATTATAGACACCGACGGCGATGGAGTTTACAGCGAAGAAACCCCAATCTCTGGAGCCTCAGCAGAATCGAATGGAGAATATAAATGGAGCGGTGTTACCACAGTGGTAAATGGTTCTAAATTTACGGTAGGTACTGTAGATTTCGATGTAACCCCTCTCCCTATCGAATTCCTTTCGTTTGATGTAGAACTAGAAGAAAGCGAAGTGTTATTAGAATGGATTACGGAAACAGAAATCAACAACGATTACTTCACCATTGCAAGGTCTACCGACGCACAAAACGGGGAAACCATTTTCACTCAAAGCGGTGCAGGAAATAGCAATACCGAACTGTATTATTCGGGTATAGACAACAATCCTGCGATTGGTGTTAACTATTACAAACTTGTTCAAACAGATTACGATGGCAGGTTTTCTACAGAAGGCATTAGAGCAATAAACTATGTTGGCAATACTCAACAAGCAACTATTAAGGTGTACCCAAATCCAGCCAACGATAACATTTGGGTAGAACTAGACGGCCTAAACTCTGGCGAAAACATTCAAATAATAATCACCGCAATGTCGGGCAGATTGGTATATAGTTCAGATCAAGAAAGTAGCAACTTAGGCACTATCTCAGAAAACATCTCCGTTCAACATTTAACCAAAGGCGCATATGTTTAAACTGCCATAACCGCCGGCGGAAACATTACCCAAAAGGTTATTAAACTTTAGAGCCTCTTTTTTCCTTCTACTCAATCTCAAAACTCACACTCCTTTCTCTTATCTTTACCCCATGGCCGGCATCTATCTACACATACCCTTCTGCAAACAAGCTTGCAACTACTGCGACTTCCATTTTTCTACCACGCTAAACAGAAAAGCCGAATTAGTTAATGCCATAGTTAAAGAAATTGAACAGCGAAAAAGCTATCTCGAAAACGAATCCATCTCAACCATTTATTTTGGTGGCGGCACCCCTTCTCTACTAATTCAAAGTGAGCTTGAAAAAATTATTGAAACCGTTAATAAAAACTTTGCCGTTGAAAACGATGCAGAAATCACCATCGAAGTAAATCCTGATGACCTCAACCCTCAAAAATTAAAAGACCTAAAAGCTGCTTCATTCAACCGCCTCAGCATTGGTGTTCAATCTTTTCACGATGCCGATTTAAAATTTATGAATCGTGCCCACACCGCAACCGAGGCCATTACCTCAATTAAAGAAGCACAAAACGCAGGTTTCAGCAACATCACAATGGATTTAATCTATGGCGTTCAAACCCTATCAAACCACGATTGGGGAAAGAATCTAGATACCTTTCTCTCGCTCAACTTGCCCCACCTCTCCTCCTATTGCCTCACAATAGAACCCCAAACCGCTTTAGCCAGCGCCATTAAAAAAGGCAAATGCGAAAACATTTCAGATGTAAAAGGACAAGAACAATTTGAATTTTTAATGTCGGTATTAGAAGACAACAATTTTATTCAATACGAAATCTCCAACTTCTGCAAAGAAGGATTCGAATCGAAACACAATTCAGCCTATTGGAAAAACAAAAAATACTTAGGCATTGGTCCATCGGCACATTCGTATAATGGCAACTCTCGTCAGTGGAACATCTCCAACAACGTAAAGTATATAGAGGGAATAAAGAATAATTCGCTCAACTATCAAGACGAAATCCTAACACAAAACGAGCAGTTCAACGAGTACGTTATGACTTCTTTAAGAACCATTTGGGGAATAAATCTTGAGCATGTACAGCAACATTTTGGCGAAAGTTTCGAGCAACACCTCAACCTAATTACAAGCTCTTTAATAACTTCTCAAAACATAAAAAAGGAAGGTAGTATCCTTACCCTCACCCAAAAAGGCAAGCTAATCGCCGATGGAATTTCTTCCGAACTGTTTATCTTGTAAAATGTACCCAGTTGAGAGAAAAGCCATTCTAATAGCTAAAGAATGCCTAGATAACGGACTTGCTCGGCATTAAGCCTTCCTAAATAGTACCGCGCCTACCCTTGTATTTGTAAATTTTCAATTACATTTATTATTCCTATCAAACAGAGCTAATGAACAGGTTATTAAAATACTTTCTACAAGGTTTATTGTACATCATCCCGGTGGCAATTACCATTTACATCACGGTATCATTGCTGAAATTAATCGATGGTATTATACCATTCGAAATACCTGGATTGGGGATTGCCGTACTACTTGCATTAATTACATTCTTAGGGTTTATAGGTAGTACTATCCTAGCACAGCCCATCATATCTTACTTCGACGGTTTAATTAAAAAGGCGCCGCTTATCAAAATTATTTATACCAGCATTAAGGATTTACTCTCGGCATTTGTTGGCAATAAAAAACGTTTTGACAAGCCTGTTCTTGTTAAAATAGGACGGGATAGCGGATTAGAAAAAATCGGCTTCATTACTCAAAAAGATTTAAGTAACTTAGGTATCTCAGAAGGCAAAAGCGCTGTATATCTTCCACATTCTTATAATTTTTCTGGCAATCTATTTGTAGTAGCCAACGAAAACATAACCGAATTAGATATGAATGCTGCAGATGCTATGAAATTTATCGTTTCTGGAGGAGTAACAGCAGTTAAAGAAGAAAATTAAACAAACCATTATGAATTACGGAGTAATCACGAATTCCGTAAAAAATTAATAGAAACATGAGTAAAAAATTATTATCGCTTGTATTTGCCATTGGAATGATTGCAAACGTTTACGGACAAAAATCGCTTGAAGTAAAGGAAAGTAGTGAATCGATTGGAGGAGCATCTAACAAAGTTTTAACCGTTCAAATTTTTCAAGGTGACGATAAACACATTCTAAAAGATTGGAAAAGTTTGATGAAGAAAAACAAAGGAAAAACTTCTTATAAAAAGAATGAACTCTTTGCCGACAACGTATTAATGAAGTCTGTAAGCCTTAACACCATTGACGTATGGGCAAAGGTTGTTGCAGATGGCGACGCTCAAAAATTAATTGTAGCAGTAGATTTAGGAGGCGCTTTCTTATCCTCTTCGGCTCATCCCGAGCAATACATGTCGTTTGCGGCATTTCTTAGAGAGTTTGCGGTAAAAACAAGTAAGAATGCAGTAGACGAAGAAATTAAGGATTCGGAAAAAGATCATGCAGCGTTAGAAAGCGAACAAGAGAAGTTGGTGAAAGAGGATGAAAACCTTGACAAACTAATCGAGAAAAATGAAAAGGCAATTGAAGATGCAAAAGCTGCTATAGAACAAGCTAAAAAAGACATTGAAAAAAACGGAAAAGACCAAGAAAAGAAAAAGGGCGAAATAAAAGAACACGCTATTGTTCTACAAGCTCTCTTTAAAAAGAAAGACGCTATAAAATAATAGTAGTTACTTTGTAGTTTATAAGCAACTATGTCTGAAATACCCCATTTAGAAGGCGGTTACTGCAACAACCTCTTTAAATATATCCGATACGTTAGTAAGGAAGTAAGAATTGGCGATGTGCCCATGGGCGCAAATCATCCCATTCGTGTACAATCCATGACAACAACAGACACCATGGACACCATGGCAACAGTTGAGCAATCCATTCGCATGATTGAAGCGGGTTGTGAGTATGTTAGAATTACCGCACCCAGTAAAAAAGAAGCCGAAAATTTAAGAAATATCAAGGACGAATTGGTGAAGCGAGGCTACAATACTCCTCTTGTTGCCGACATTCATTTTACGCCCAATGCGGCTGAAATAGCTGCCCGCATTGTAGAAAAAGTTAGGGTGAATCCGGGAAATTATGCGGATAGAAAAAAGTTCGAAACGCACGATTACGACGATGCATCCTACGGATCAGAAAAAGACAGAATCCGCGAACGCTTTAGTCCATTAGTTAAAATTTGTAAAGAACACGGCACCGCATTAAGAATTGGAACCAACCATGGTTCTTTGTCAGACAGGATTTTAAGCAGGTATGGCGATACTCCACTAGGCATGGTAGAATCGGCTTTGGAGTTTGTTAGAATTTGTGAAGAATTAGATTTCGACCAAATTGTTTTGTCAATGAAAGCCAGTAACCCATTGGTGATGGTACAAGCCTACAGATTGCTAATTAAAATGATGGCCGATGAAGGCATGAATTACCCGCTTCATTTAGGTGTTACAGAAGCTGGTGAAGGTGAAGACGGAAGAATTAAATCGGCTGTGGGCATTGGTACTTTGTTGGAAGATGGCTTGGGCGACACCGTTCGAGTTTCGCTTACAGAAGAACCCGAATTTGAACTTCCTGTTGCGTTAAGTTTGGTTAATCGATACAAAAACAGAAGTGGTCATGATAATATTACAGCGGTAAATCTCAGTAATTACGATCCGTTCGAATTTGCCAAAAGAGCCAACAGAGCAGTAAATAGCTTGGGCGATAAAAATGTGCCGAGGGTTATTGCCGACTTCTCTGAATCGATTGATATTACCGCAGAGGATTTAACGAAGGTTGGATATGGCTACTCTAAAGAGCTGGATAAATGGAACCTCACCGACATGGCGTGCGACTATTTATATGTTGCTGATGGAGAAATCAACTTTGCATTACCAGGTACACTTGGCGTTATTCAAAACGCGGATGTTTGGGAGGATCAACCTCAACATTATCCTTTATTTAGTTTGAACTCTTACAAAGACTCAGCTAATAAATCGGCTAAAATGAATTTTGTTTTGGCTACTGTGGCTGATCTTACCGATAATGCCATTAAGCTTTTAAAGCAAGATGAAACAGTTGTTTTGGTAATAGAAACAACCAATCTCCACGCCTATTCAGAAATTCGATCGGGGTTTATCCAGTTGCAAAACAAGGATTGCGATGTACCTGTGGTGATTAAAAGAAGCTACGAGAATTTAGATGCCAACTCATTCCAAATGCACAGTTCCACCGATTTTGGTGGTTTAATAATAGATGGCTTTGGCGATGGAACTTGGATTAAAGGCGATGCAGAAATTACTGACCAAGTAATCAATTCTACTTGCTTCGGAATTTTGCAAGCAACCAGAAGCAGAATTACGAGAACGGATTACATCTCGTGCCCATCATGCGGCCGTACCCTTTTCGACCTCCAAGAAACTACTGCTAAAATCCGCGAGCGCACCGACCATTTAAAAGGTATTAAAATTGGTATTATGGGCTGCATTGTAAATGGCCCTGGCGAAATGGCCGACGCTGATTACGGTTATGTAGGTACTGGTGTAGATAAAATCACACTCTACAAAGGTCAAGAGGTAGTCCAAAAAAACATCCCATCTCACCAAGCTGTAGATGCACTAATTGGTCTCATAAAATCTAATGGAGATTGGAAGGAAAGAGAGTTGGTTTAAACTAAAAGATCCTGCCACCTCGTTCGCATTTCGAAGAGGAGTCAGGATGACATAAACATTAGCAGGATCTTCCCTAAAATTATTCTATCTGATACTGTACATTCAAGCTCTTCTAAACATAAACAGTACCGCTATTAATGCTAATACTCTGTTTTGACTTTCCCACAGGATCAGACATAATAGCTGCATTTTCATATTCAGCATTCTTATCATAATCATAATAGCCCTGCGTTGTAGGCAACGACACATTCCCAATCTTCAGAATCTCCTTTTCCGACTCCCCCATCCTAGATAAAAGCTGATCTGCCAATTCATTTGCATTATCAATCGCCAAACGATATGCTGCATTTTCTAAACTATCTAGCTTGCTGTGTCCAAAAGTCATGTAGCCAATTCTAATGTTCTCATTCATCAGTAAAGAAGTGTATAAATCATCCATAATTTTCATATCTCGGATATACAAAGTGGTAGACATGCTGCATTGATATCCTTTAAAAACTTGGGAATTCCTGTGCCATCGATATTCTTTAGTCTGACTAACAGAAGTGGTCATGATGTCCTTTTCTTCAATTCCGAAATCTCTAATCGATTGATTTAATAATTCAGATTTATCCAACAAACACTGCTTCGATTTCTTCAAATTCAAATTTTTGCATTCCAAATAAACCGTAATATGAGCCTCGTCTGGTTCAACAGAAATACTTCCATTAGCACTTAAGTGCATTGTTTTAATAGGCTTCTTTCTGGTAGGTACATAATCCGTATTGCAAGCTTGCAGAGCAATCAACATTCCCATCCCAATAATTCCAATTTTTACTTTCATCATCTAATGTTTTGATTCGTTTAATGATAAGATGCAGCAAATGGAGAAATTCCATAAATACCCTAATAAAGAACTATTAAGAAAGAATTAAGCTGAAATCATGAACATTTACGTTGACCAATAGAATATTTTTCTATAATTAACAATTTAATAGGATTTTAATTAATGTTTATACATATTTACCAGATAATATTATATGATTTTCATTTATTCTTAGGTATTTAAAAAATATTAAACATTATGAAAAAACTAATACTCTCAGTCCTTGTACTATTTATTCCATTTCTTTCCATGGCTCAAAACGCTACGTGGCAAGTACTCCCTAATGCACCCATCGGCGGACAATGGAATCACGACGACATTGCATGCATTAACGAGGACACACTCTGGATTTGTGATCTCGATGGCAGAATCAACAAATCGACTGATGGTGGAGATAGCTGGACAAGAATCACAAACTGGCCGAATACTGCCTTTAGGTGCATCGACTTCTTTGATTCACAGCATGGCTTTGTTGGAAATCTTGGAAGGGGTGGATGGTACAATGCAAGCGATGGCAATCCTTTATACGAAACTTTTGACGGAGGTGCTAACTGGTCTGCGGTCACTTTACCTAATACTTATGACATTAAAGGACTATGTGGCATGCAAATAGTAAATGATACTACCATTATTGCAGTGGGTAGATATGCCGGCCCCGATGTAATGATAAAGAGTACCGACAAAGGTGTAACTTGGACAAGTTATGCATCTCCGGCTGAGTCCTTCGTAGATCTTCATTTCTTCGATCCAGATACTGGGATTGTTGTTGGCGGATTTGGCGGTTGGTACACCAATGGTAATCCCTTAAGTAGAATATACTATACAACAGATGGTGGAGAATCATTTACTCAAGTAGCTGCAGAACAAAGTGATCACTTTTGGAAGGTGTTTTTTGTGGACAGAATGAACGGATACGCTCAAATCACCAATTATGACAACAACGATCAATATATCATGATAACCAACGATGGTGGTCTAACATGGAGCAAATCTGTATACACAAACGGCCACTACGAAGGCTTAGGCGTAGGCTTCTTCGACACACAGCTCGGATGGGCCGGTGGCGGAGATAAGACCTATGAAACCACAGATGGGGGAGCTTCATGGTCGCAAATCTCCATTGACCCTGGCTATGGCGACGTTCTTAACCGTGTAATAAGGGTTAGTCCAACTACCTTGTACGCTGTAGGCGCCAGAGTATACAAATACACTGACCTTACTGTAGGAGAGGCAACTATCCCACAAGTAGATAATACCAAATGTAAATTAAGTTGCAACCCTAACCCATTTCAAGGTGTAGCAACCATAACCTACACCGTACCAGAGGATGGTCATGTGAAACTCGGAATCACGAGTATTGGAGGTAGGGTAATTGAATTTTTGGTGGATAAAGAGCAAAAGGCAGGCACATATAGCTTAGAATACACGCCTGATTACAATCAAAAGTTTGTTGCCTGTACAATACGTACAGGACGATATAGAAGAACGGTAAAAATATTTAGGCCAGGTGGTGGTGAGTATCCACAAGGTAAGTCTGCACGATAAAGCTATAATCTACTTAAGATTTTAACCAAAAAGATGTAGGTTGAAGAGGAGACTAACTCTCCTCTTCGTACTTAATCTCGTCTAGCTCTTCTTTTATCTTTTCTTTTACCTTGTCAAAAGCAGCTTTGTTTTCATCCGTTATAGGGTCAGATGGAGGAAGGTTTTGTTTGAGGGCATCTACTTGCTTACCGTTCTTCCAGAAACGATAGCATACATGTGGGCCAGTTGCAAGGCCAGTACTACCCACGTAGCCAATAATATCTCCCTGACGAACCCTTTTGCCCGGTTTCATGCCATTTGCAATTTTATGCATGTGTAAGTACTGGGTTGAGTAGGTAGAGTTGTGCTTAATCTTCACATAATTACCATTGTATTTTTTATACTTTGCATGCGTTACGGTTCCATCCGCGGTAGCCATAATCGGAGTTCCTTTGGGAGCAGCGTAATCTGTTCCTAGATGAGCTTTGTATCTCTTTTGTACAGGGTGAAAACGTCTGCCCGAATAGCGAGAAGAAATTCTACTGAACTTTAAAGGAGCCATTAAGAAAGAACGTCTTAGGCCGTTACCTTGCAAATCGTAAAATGCAGGAATTCCCCTTTGTTCAAACGGAATCGCATAGATTTCTCTCTTTTGGTGCTCAAACACCGCAGACTTAATTTGACCTATTCCTACAGACTTCCCTTCTACAAACTTCTCCTCAAAAATTACTTTAAACTTGTCGCCTTCCTGAATCTTATAAAAGTTAATTGTCCACGCATACATATCAGACATTTCGTTGGCCAACATTACATTCGCACCAATATCTGCTAGAGTTTGATACAAGGAAGAATTAATAACACCTGCCACCATTTTGCGCTCTACAGTTACTTCCTTTTCGCCTTTGTACACGTTCATGGTATCGCGCATATCAAAAACATAGTAGTCGATATGATTATCTTGATACACCAAATACTGAACATGCTTGGCGGAATCCTCTGTATAAAAAACAGAGTATTTTTTTCCTTGCTTTATCCTTCTCAGGTTAAAAACATCTGTAGATTTTCGTGCAATGCGATCGATATCTACATGCGAAACATCAAACCTTCTAAGAATAATAGACAGGTTTTCGTTCTTCCCAATTTTAGCATCCTTTATAAGAAAGTTATCTTCTTCTAAACCATATCTAAAAACGGGTGGTTCTTCGGGAACAGCTGCCAACGCTACCGCAACACTGTCTATCTGATCGACAATAATATCGGCGAGCTCATCTTCCGACGATGCCATAAACACAGAGCCAATAACCAAGCCGAAGAGGCTGGTAACAATAATTCTATTCCAAACTTTTTTCAATCTTATGTACTTGTATCAATTCAACAATCCAAGAAGTACAATATTATGTATTAAAGAGCGTGCGGATTCAGATTTCCAAATGAGATATACACATTTAAATGTGGGAAATTTTTTAACGCTTAATTCGAGCCAAGGAATTTACCAAACCAGAGAATTCCATAAGATCCATTCTAATAGATCCTATCACAACATTGGTTTGTAGGCGAATCGGGATGTGATTCTTATCATCGGACACCCAAATAGTCATGTCCTCTTCTTCTTTAAAAACCCTTCCTTCTTGCAACATGGGTCTTATCTTTATACAGTTAAACGTACCAGCATCGTTTTCTATTACTTCCTTTCCCAAATATTTTACACTCATATTAAATACTTCGTGATCAAGAAAGGTATTAATAGGAAAAATGTCGCCCACTGTGGCATTGTCAAAATCTAAACAACGAGCATAATAAAAAGCAGAAAGTAAATCTTGCACATTGTCGGGCACTTCATGTTCGCCCTTATCATCAATTGCTGTATTCTCTAACTGCTTAAACTCAATATCTCTTTCAATTTTATAGCCACCCTCGTTTACCCTTCTAATAAACTTTAACGGAACAACAGCTGTGGCGTCAATATAAGTTTCGTACCTGTCCTCCACCTTATAAAACCAGTCGAACATACCAGTAGAATAGCCCAAACCCACCATGTGAAAAACATCTCTGCCGTCAATCTGTTCGTCTTCGAACTTTATTTCCAGCAATACTTCGCCAGCATCTATAAAGCCATAATGAACCCGGTAAAGCAACCTTTCACCTTTAGCATACTGATCTTGAAAGATATCTCGATAGCCCTGTGCTGTAGCGATTCCGATGAATAAAATAGCGAATGTAAGATATGTTGTAAGCGCTCTCATTAAAATAAATTTTAAAGGTTGCTTTACTTTATACAACATCTGTACCAACTTGTTTTTCGGAGTTAGTTAAACCACCACATTCACAATTCTATTAGGCACTACAATTACCTTCTTAGGAGTTTTCCCATCAAGCCATTTTGCGCTTTCTTCCGATTCGAGCACCGATTTTTCAACATCGTCTTTACTCATATTGGAAGGCAATTCTAATTTGAATCTGGTTTTCCCATTAAACGAAACAGGATATTCAAAATTGTCTTCTGTCAAATTGGCTTCATCAAAAGCAGGGAAGTCGGCAATGCTGATACTTTCCGTATTTCCCAATAAATTCCAAACCTCTTCGGCAATGTGCGGCGCGTACGACGACAACAATTTGGTAAAGTCTGATATGATCGTTCTGTTGTTGCATTTCAATTCTGAAAGTTCGTTAACACAAATCATAAAGGCACTTACCGAAGTATTAAATGATAGTTTCTCTATATCCTGCTCTACTTTTTTAATTGTTTTGTGCAACGATTTTAACTCTTTTGAAGTTGGCTCGCCGTCAGACACTTCAAACTCACCATCTGCATTGTGACAAAGTCTCCAGTATTTTCTTAAGAATTTAGATACGCCTTCAATCCCATTAGTATCCCATGGTTTGTGTTGCTCCAAAGGACCTAAAAACATTTCGTACAAACGTAATGTATCCGCCCCGTATCGTTCGCAAAGATCATCGGGGTTAACAACATTGCCCCATCTTTTCGACATTTTCTCAACCTCTGAACCACAAATGTACTTGCCGTCTTCTAGGATAAATCGGGCAGATTTATTCTCAGGCCCACTATTCTGAAAAGCATTTATATCCAAAACATCATTTTTAACAATAGCTATTGGAACCCTAATTGGCGTAAAGGATGTACCATAACGAACCTCACCCGATTTATTAGGATAAAGACTTCGAAACTTAGTAGTTGACTCCTGTTCCAAATCTCGAATTTCATCTTTATAAGAGGATAATCGATCCTCATCATCTTTACTAAGTCTCTCAACTTTATTTGATTCCATGAATAACTTGTAAACATCATTAGAAACAAATAATGGAGGAACCTCACTTGGAGGATAAGCATCACCCTTACTCCAAATATGCATAGTTGCACGATACATCAAACTCGATCTCCCCTGAATCATTCCTTGATTCACCAATTTTTTAGCTGGCTCGGTAATAGAGATTTTGCCGATGTCGTATAAAAACTTTGTCCAGAAACGAACATAAAGCAAATGGCCAGTGGCGTGTTCTGCCCCACCCAAATATAAATCTACATTACCCCAATAATTAGTTGCATCGTCAGAGAAAATATCGTTGTTGTTCTCGGCATCCATGTACCTTAAAAAATACCAGCTCGATCCAGCCCAACCAGGCATGGTGCTTAATTCGTAGCTGTACTCGCCCTTGTATTTCCATTCGGTAGCTCTTCCCAACGGAGGATCGCCAGCTTCGGTTGGTAAATATTTATCAATTTCTGGCAATTCTAAAGGCAACTCACTTTTCTCTAAAACGTAAGGGATATCGTCTTTAAAATAAACTGGAATCGGCTCACCCCAATATCTTTGACGTCCGAAAATAGCATCTCTTAATCTGAAATTAATTTCACCCTTTCCAATCCCTTCTTCTTCCATTTTATAAATGGCCGTTTTCATTGCTTTCTTAACTTCCAATCCGTTAAGAAAATCGGAATTAATCAATTTACCCGATTTCGCATCATAAGATTCTTCTTCGATGTTTCCACCCGCAACCACTTCTACAATAGGAATCACAAAGTGTTTTGCAAAAGCATAATCTCTACTATCATGTGCTGGCACAGACATTACTGCTCCTGTTCCATAACTTGCTAAAACGTAATCGCCAATCCAAATAGGAATTTGCTCTCCCGAAAAAGGATGCAATGCGTAAGCTCCAGTAAATTCGCCCGAAATATTTTTAACCTCCGCCATTCTTTCTCTTTCCGATCTGGCAGAAGATCTTTTAACATAAGCAGCTACTTTTTCTTTACAATCGGCAGTAGTAATTTCATCTACCAATTCGTTCTCTGGCGCAAGTACCATAAAGGTAACACCAAAAATTGTGTCGGGTCGGGTTGTAAAAACCTCAATTAAATTATCGTTACCGTCAATCTTAAATTTAACCGAAGCACCTTGCGAACGACCAATCCAATGGCGTTGCATTTCCTTTAAAGCATCCGTCCAATCTAATGGGTCTAAATCTTTCAGTAATCTATCCGCATACGCCGTAATCCTCAACGACCATTGTCGCATTAATTTTCGCTCAACAGGAAAATCACCTCTTTCAGATTTGCCTTCTTTTACTTCCTCATTAGCCAAAACCGTTCCCAAACCTGGGCACCAGTTAACCATTGTATCCGCCAAATAAGCCAATCGGTAATTCAATAAAATTTCCCGCTGATCTTTTTCATTCATCGCGCTCCACTCAGACGCCGTAAATATTTCTTCTTGCGAATGACACGCATTTACAAACTCATTGCCCTTCTTTTCAAAAATGATAATCAATTTATCAATCGATACAGCTTTGTCTTTTTCGATGTCGTAATAAGAATTGAAGAGCTCGATAAAAATCCATTGCGTCCATTTGTAATAATTCGGATCGCTCGTTCTAACCTCTCTGTCCCAATCGTATGAAAAACCAATTTGATCTAACTGACGGCGGTACGTTGCAATGTTCTCTTCGGTTGTTAATGCTGGATGCTGCCCTGTTTGAATGGCGTATTGCTCGGCAGGCAAGCCAAAAGAATCGTAGCCCATTGGGTGCAACACATTAAAACCCTTTTGTTTTTTGAACCGCGAATAAATATCTGAAGCGATATAACCCAACGGATGACCCACGTGAAGGCCGGCTCCAGATGGATAAGGAAACATATCCAAAACATAAAATTTCTCTTTGTCCGACTCATTTGTGGTTTTGTAAGTTTTGTTGTCTTTCCAAAACTTTTGCCACTTCTCTTCTATAATTTTATGATTGTAATCCATTGTTTTTTTATGCGATTCTTTTTACCTGTAGCGAATTTAGGAATTAAAAATGCTTTTAGACCGTTATACTGAAAGAGCAAACGAGAATAATTCGTTAGCTTTGATGCCCAAATGAGCCTTTAAATGCAGAACGCTGAAGAAATTTATTCGAAGAGAAAACTAAAATCGTCGGGACAATCGACTATAGTTAGTATTTCACTTGTACTGTTTATGCTGGGCTGTATTGGTTTGGTTATTCTAATTTCTGATCGTTTAGCTGTTTTCATCAAGGAAAACGTAAGCATGGACGTTTATTTAAAGGATAATGTGAAGGAAGTAAACGCTATTGAGCTTCAAAAAGGCCTCGACACCAAAGGTTTTGTTAAGTCAACCAACTTTATCAGTAAAGATCAAGCAATAGAGAATTTAAAGAAAGATCTTGATCCTGATGAAAACTTTGTATCGTTTTTAGGAGACTACAACCCGCTCCCATCCTCAATTACAGTAAACCTCAATGCTGCCTATGCCAACAACGATAGTTTGGTATGGATCGAAAAATCAATACTAGAGAACAAAGGTGTAAAAGAGGTAGTCTATCAAAAATCTATGATAGATATGATTAACGAGAATGTTAGAACAATAAGCTTCTATTTGCTCTGTTTTAGCGGTCTACTACTGCTTGTGGCAATCGCTTTAATCAATAATACCATTCGCCTATCCATCTACTCTAAACGCTTTATTATCAAAACCATGGAACTTGTTGGAGCCACACATTGGTTTATAAAAAAGCCTTTTATTTACACCGGTGTACTACATGGCATATATGGATCGTTAATAGCGATATTAATGTTGTTGGGAATCATGTTTTTAATTCAGAACGAAATCCCTGATTTAATCAATTTTAGAGATATAGAACTCTTTGGTTCTCTATTTGGATCGGTATTATTTATTGGTGTTTTAATCTCATGGTTATCCACCTCTTTTGCAGTGAGCAAGTACTTAAAACTAAGAACTGGCGAACTCTATTAAAAAAAATTATGGAAGAAAACAGTAGTAAAGCAATGCTTGTATTCTCTAAAGAGAATTATAAATTGATGTTGATTGGTATTAGTATCATTGTGTTTGGATTCGCATTAATGTCGGGCGGTGGCTCCGACGATCCTAATGTTTTCAATCCAGAGATATTTAGCCACAGAAGAATTACAGTTGCGCCGTTAATTATTTTATTCGGTTATGGATTCGAAATTTACGCGATCTTCAAAACGCCTAAAAAAGATTAACCCCAGTTAATGTCTTTAATAGAAGCATTTATTCTAGGCCTCATTCAAGGTCTTTCAGAATTTTTACCAATAAGCAGTAGTGGCCACATTGAGCTTGCAAAAGCCATTGGTAATATAGAGGTTAAGGATGATGCCAGTTTCACAATCATACTTCATGGAGGTACTGTTTTAAGTACCATTGTTGTATTTCGCAAAGAAATTTGGTCGTTGTTAAAATCCTTGCTCAGTTTTAAGTGGGACGAGGATACGCAATACATTGCCAAGTTAGCAGCATCATTGATTCCGTTGGGAATTGTTGGCGTGTTTTTTAAGGATGAAGTAGAAAGCTTATTCGAAGGGAATATTGTGGTTGTAGGCGCCATGCTTATAATTACTTCCGTGCTATTAGGATTTACTTTTTTCTCTAAGAAAAATGAAAAAGGAATCAGTTTTGTTTCGGCCATCATTATTGGCATAGCACAATCCGTTGCTGTTCTCCCAGGGCTTTCCAGATCGGGTGCAACTATTTCCGTCGCTTTACTTTTAGGCGTAAAAAAAGAAGTAGCTACTAAGTTTTCCTTTTTAATGGTGCTAGTGCCTATTATAGCAATGAACGTTTTGGCCGTTGCCGACGGAGATTTATCCAGTGGCGACTTAGAGATTATGCCAGTAGCAGTTGGTTTTATCACCTCTTTCGTAATTGGCTTTATTGCTTGTACATGGATGATTAAGATCGTAAACAAAGGCAAATTAATCTACTTTGCTGGTTATTGTTTACTCGCAGGAATTGGCGCCATCGTTTTTGGATAAATCATGATAGAATTTAATTTCTTAGAAGGAGAAGTTCTTCTGTTCGACAAACCTCTTGGCTGGACATCCTTTGATGTTGTAAACAAGGTGCGGGGCATGATTAAATACCATGCAAAAATTAAAAAAATTAAGGTAGGCCACGCTGGTACGCTTGATCCGCTGGCAACAGGATTGCTGGTAATTTGCACTGGAAAAAAAACCAAGACAATTAACGAAATACAGGCCGAACACAAAGAATATACTGGCGTTATAACACTTGGAGGAACTACGCCGTCGTACGATTTAGAAACTGAAGTAGATACCCAATTCCCAACCGATCACATTACCGAGGAAACTATTTATGCTTGTGCGAAAACATTTGTTGGCCAATCAGAGCAAAAGGTTCCTAGTTACTCTGCCAAATGGGTAAATGGCCAAAGAGCCTATAAAAAAGCCCGAAGAGGTGAAGCTGTTGATACAGGAACCAAATCGATTGAAATTTTATCTTTTGAGGTTGAAAAAATCGAAATGCCCAATGTTTATTTCAGAATAAGCTGTAGCAAAGGAACTTACATCCGGTCTATTGCCGACGATTTTGGTCAAAATTTGAATAGTGGCAGCCATCTTTCTAAACTTTGCAGAACTGCTATAAATAAATTAAAACTAGCCGATGCTATTTCCGTTGAAGCATTTGAGACTCTTTTAGACGAAAAATTTAAAGAACAAAAGGTCTAGAAGAAACTAGAGGTGTCGCACATTTGCGTCGGTTTTTTGTTAATAAATTGTTATATTCGCGCCTGCTAATTTTAGCACTCAATTGGTAAAAAAACAATACCTAATGAAGTTATCCAAGTTTAAATACAACTTCCCTGAAAAATTAATCGCTGAATATCCTGATGCAGAAAGAGATCAAGCTAGATTAATGGTTTTAAACAGGAAAGAACAAACGATCGAACACAAAAAGTTTTCCGACATCATTGATTATTTTGACGATGGTGATGTGATGATTTTGAACAACACAAAAGTTTTTCCAGCTCGATTATTTGGTAACAAAGAAAAAACTGGTGCTAAAATCGAAGTTTTCTTGTTGAGAGAACTAAACAGAGAAAGCAAACTTTGGGATGTATTGGTTGATCCAGCTAGAAAAATCAGAATTGGTAACAAACTTTATTTCGGTGATGATTTATTGGTTGCTGAAGTAATTGATAACACTACTTCTAGAGGTAGAACTTTAAGATTTTTATTCGACGGTCCTTACGAAGAATTTAAAGAAAGAATTAACACTTTAGGCGAAACTCCTCTTCCTAAATACATCAAAAGAGAATCGGAGCCAGAAGATGCTGAAAGATACCAAACTGTTTACGCAGAGGTTGAAGGTGCTGTTGCAGCTCCTACTGCAGGTTTGCATTTTAGTAAACAATTATTAAAGAAATTAGAGATCAAGGGAATTAATTTTGCGAAAGTGACTTTACATCCTGGTTTAGGTTCGTTTAGAAATGTGGAGGTTGAAGATTTAACCAAGCACAAAATGGAATCTGAAGAGGTACATATCACACAAGAAAGTGCCGATTTAATTAATTCTGTAAACAAACGGACAAATAAAATATGTGCTATTGGAACTACTTCTATGCGTGCTATTGAAAGTTCTGTTTCTACGGAAGGTACTTTAAAGCCGTTTGATGGTTGGACACACAAGTTTATCTTTCCTCCTTACGAATTTAGTATAGCAAATTGCATGGTTACTAACTTTCATATGCCAGAATCTACTTTATTGATGATGGTGGCAGCGTTTGCTGGTTACGACTTTACAATGAAAGCTTACAAGATTGCCATGAAAGAAAATTACGGCATGTTCTCTTACGGAGATGCAATGTTAGTTATCTAAAATGATGCTATGAAAAAAGTCGTTCTTATAGTTGCTGGAGGTGAAGGGCAACGTATGAACGCAAAAATTCCTAAGCAATTTCAGGAACTTAAAGGCTTGCCTATTCTAATGCATTCGATAAATGCATTTGTAGAATATGATAAGGATATTAGAATTATTTTGGTGCTACACCCTAAGTACCACACTCATTGGGCTAGGTTATGCGATTCGCATGACTATAGAATAAAACACGAAATAACCTTTGGTGGTCCATCTCGGTTTCATTCTGTAAAAAACGGTCTGGGTGTAATCTCAGACGACTGCTTAGTTGCTGTTCACGATTCGGTTAGACCACTGGTTTCAAGAGAAACTATTGCTTCGGTGTATTACAATGCTGAGGAGTTTGGTAATGCTGTGCCTTGTGTTCCGTTAAATGAATCTATTAGGAAATCTGTTGATGGTGACAATACTTCCAAAAATCGCGCTGATTTTGTGGTGATTCAGACTCCGCAATGTTTTCAAAGTGATATTTTAAAGACTGCTTATAATCAGGAGCCTAAGGATAGTTTTACGGATGATGCGAGTATTGTGGAGGCTAGTGGTGAAAAGATTCATTTGGTTGATGGTAATCCTGAGAATATTAAGATTACTCTGCCTAAGGATTTTTTGATTGCTACTGCGCTTTTAAATACTGCCTGACTCTCCCTCCTGTCCCTCTCTATTTAGAGAGGGATGATATATGCGCAAGGCGCAGTTTTTGCCTTTGGCCTTTATGTTTACTAACGATTTAGTCTAACGTGCTATTCTTTACTGGGTTCTAGCCTAATTTTTGATAATTTTGTGGAAGGAGGTGTTTGTTCTGACGAAGTAGATTCCTTCGTTTAGTTGGGATAGGTCGTATATTGATCTTTGGTCGTTTTTGCTGATTAGCGTTATTTGGGCTGTGACGTTTTGACCCATTTGGTTATAGAAGGTTATGTTTTTTAGCTGGAAGCTGTTGCCAACTATGGTTATGTCGGCTGATGTTGGGTTGGGGAATATTAAGATTTTCTTCATTTCTAGGTCACTCATGCTTATAGCAACTGGATCGAAGGTTTCGCTGGTTCCGTCTAGGTCGGTTTGGCTTATTCTGTAGTACGATGTGCCGCTATATGGGTTGTAATCGGTATATTCGTACGAAAGGTTTGCCTGGCTCCTTGTTTCTCCATCCACCATTACAATTAATTCCCAATTAATTCCATCTTTCGATCTTTCTATGCTAAAGTAATCGTTGTTTGTTTCTGTTGCTGTTGTCCAGGATACGTTTACTTCTTCGTTTTCTGGTTCTGCACTAAACGACAACAGTTCAATTGGCAATGGAGATGTACTTGTATCACTTGGTGTCCATTTAGAAAATGTGTTTATGTACCTAACTGTAAGTTGGTCGTAATCTCCATTTTCGGTAAAGGTTCCTCCTCTCCAGTTCCAATCTGCTCCATCATATCTCCATAGTGCCATATCAACGCTCGAGCTTGGCTGTCCGTTGAGTTCGCTATCGAAGTAAGAGATTCTTAGGTTGGCATTCAGACTTCCTGAATTGGTTGTACTGATATCAAATGCTCTTAATATGGATGTATTGCCATTTACTGATTCAACTGCGTGTGTTCGGGTAATGGTAGTGGAGGCAGGAACTTGGGATCCTCCTGTTTGAATTGCTATCCCTAGACCTGCTATATCATCATACAATGTAGTTGTGGCCGACATGTCTATAATGTGTATTATACTCCCCGTTGTACCGTAAATATGATCATCGCTACTTTCGCCAGATACCGTTCCGTTTGTTCCAATGGTAATGTTTTGCCCGTTTAACAAGAAGTCTCCACCGTTGCTCATTGTCATTGTTAACGTTCCATCAACTTGGATATCGGCGCTTAGTCTCACACCATCTGAGTTGGTGACGGTATTGGTAATAGTAAGATCGTTGAATACTGTTGTGGCGCTACCCGAAATAGTTTGAAGCGCACTTCCGTTCAGAATTATCGCTTGACTTCCTCCTGTTAGTCCGCCACCTGCATCGGAACTATTGTTAATGAAATTACCAGCAACTGTAATATTAGCTGAACTGGTACTTAAATCAACTATTGCTCCGCCTCCAATGCTAAAATCGTTAAGTACAGTTATATCACCGTCTGGACTTTTTGTACCTGAAGCTCCTTGAATAGTAAGGTTATAGAACCCTCCTGCAACAACACCAACATCCTGTGTACCGGCCTTGTTCAAAATGAAAGTATTGGTAGCTACATCACAATCGTAAGTAACATCTGTGTGATCTGTGGCAGAACTTGTCCAGATAGCGCCATTTAGGTTATTTACAGTTAAGGAGGTAGCATTGTTGTAATCTCCTGAATGAGTAAACGTTCCTGAATTATTGATTATCGATACAGTAGAATTCGGGTTAATTTCGTCTGTAACTGTCATTGTGCCGGTATTGGTAACTGTAAAAGCACCTGTAACAGCACCACATCTTAAGTCGTCATTTAAGGTAGTTATTCCCGCGTTTGTAAAAATACTTCCAGTAGCTATAAGGTTTATGTCATTCAAAATGAGTTCTGCATCGGCAGCATTTGTAAAAGTACAATTGTCACTGTCGAATCTAATTATCCCAGCAGTTAATAAGCCTGTGAGACTGTTAACTGCAGTAGCATTATCCCCATACAATCCAAATAGATAATTCAGCTCAAGGTTACCTGTTCCGCTGAATGTAGTAGTGGCCGTATTGGTAACATAAATCCTCTCAACATCCACAATTCGATCTCCAACCCCTTGCAATATCACGTTCTTGTCAGTTGATCCAGCAAGATAAATCTCCGAATGGCTTCTACCGTTGCCATCTAACAATCCACCAGCGTTAACGTTAAGACTTCCTCCATTTCCTAACGTCAAACGGTCGTTTGCTGTTGTCCATTGCAGGGTACCTGTTTCAACCTTTAAATTACGCAAGTAAACATCGTTTTGCATATCCATTGTATGCGTAGTAATTATTGCGCTTTTGCCTCCAGATGGTGCACAATTACAATCAACTCCGCCTCGTGTTATTGCCCACGAATCTATAGAGTTCATATCACCGTTGGCAATAGAATAATAGATTCCTCCAAATACATTTTGGTTACTCGATGAACCCAGGGTAAAATGGTCGTTATCTGTAAAGTCAACACCAGTAAAAGTTACAACATGATTTGTCGTGTCATAAGACAGCCCTGTTGTATGAGCAGCACCATTGGCTGAATAGTCGTTATCGGTAGATATTAATAATTGCAAGTCCGCTGGATCTCCGATAATAAAATCCGAACAGTCGAATTGCAAATCTACCGTACCTACATCATTACGGTGACTAACACTCCAGTCTCGGCTACATCTGTTTGTAGTACCTCCAGGTATATCAGTAGTTTCTTCGGAGGTAATATCGTCACCATCATGCCCCCAAAATAAAAAGTCGTCATTACCAAGAGAGGATGCATTATTTATTTGAACCCAACCTGTTCCCTTAGAATCTGTTTGACTCGATCCATCTGTTGCTTGTCCAATTCCAGCCACATCGTAATCATGATTATCTACAGTTTCATCTTCTCCGTAATAGTTATAATCTACGCAATCCACATCATACTTTGCAGACAAATAATTATGAATTATTATTCTTTGTACCTCTGTTGCTGGAGAATTCAATATTATTACTTCAGCTACATTGCCTTTAATATACTCGCATGCAACAGGCCCATTACAAACACTCGCTCCTATCATTAGGTCACTTCCAGCATCGTTAATTACTCCCTTTCCCATATTAGAGTCCTCAAAATCTCCATCTCCCCAAAATTGAGGTTGATTCATTCCAGCCGCGTTATTATCATGTTCCAGAGTTAACATGTATGAGGTCCCCTCAGTAAAGTTGTCCCAATAAACATACTTATTATCAGCAACTCCGAAAAATTTATCTTTATCCTTCTCTCTACCAATACCGTATCCAGTGTCCCAATTATCATCATCTGACTTCATCAAGATGGATTCCCATGCATTATTCGGCCCATCCAAATCAGCCACTACAAAAATTGTTATTCCATCGGGATTTAAACTGGCATCATCTGCAACCGACAAATACTCATTAGTTCCATCAAAGAAAATCTGTGGACGCCCATTAATTTCGTCTAGATTTCCAATTGCTTTATATGAAGGAGAGTTTCCTGGCGTAGCATCGTTATCGTACCCAGATTGATCATGCCATATTACTACATCATCGTCATCTTCACAATCATCTCCAGCAGCCCCTTCAACTCCAACATTAGCATCTAGCCAAAGAACCAGATTATCGGTTGCACTAGTGGCATCAAGAACCCCACCAGGGCCAGTTTGAGAAAACCCGAAAGTTGGGATTAATAATATTACAAGAATTTTAAAATACTTAATCACTTAGCTTCTTTTTGTAAAAAAAATTTACTTGTACGTATCGCCTCTTGTAAAAGACTACAAAATTTCATACATATCGTTAATAAATGTACACCTATAAGCTACAACCACTTGATTATTTCGACGAGATGAAGCCTTTAATCGATGAACGGTATGGATTATTTGCATTACATCTCGATTTTGCTAAATAATTGTCAATTATCGTAAAAATAATTCCATTATAATTCTTATTAATTACTGTATTTCAACACCTTACATGCAAGCAATATTACCTAACAAAATCTCAAATTAAAGTCTATCGAATGTATTTTTATCAATTGAATCGAAACCTGATTATTTTTTAACTTGCAGCACAAAAAAGAACCAAAACAAGTTTTAGACTGAGTTTGAAAAAAATTCTGGATATATCTTATACCCACATTCGTATTCCTTGTATTCATTGGCTATTATGTTTACAAAATGTACGAAATACCTACCATTTCTGGATATACATATATAGTTTCCAATACCGATACTACTGCTCTTCCAAACGTTGAAATAGAACTACTGAGTGAGCAAATTGGCAAACAGCTTAAACAAACTGAAGGTAGAGGCATGTACGAACAGATTGGCATTGGTTTTAATAGGCATTACAACTTAAAATCTGATGAATCGGGGACTTATTCTCAGCATTTGGGGTTAGCTCCATATGGCATGCATCATGAAGTGACCTTTTATAAAGGTGGCTACGACAGTTTAATATTGATATTACAAGCTGAGGTAAATCAAGACATTCTGTTTAATGCATATTTGAAAAATACTGAAAATGAGTCGAAAACAACCACGTTTAAACAATTGGAAGAACTAGGTTTAAAACAACGCGATCAAAAGAATGATAGCAATTTCTTGTTCTTCGGATTAATTGTTTTTGTAATCATCGTTTTCCTAGTTGTTAAATTGAAACTGATTAGTAAACTTCGAGATTACATCTTTAAATTAAAGTCTAAAAAGTTTGTTGATTGGACTAAAGAAGATCAAGAAAAAGTACTGAACAATGTATTTTGTCCCGATTCTATGACTCAAATAAATATGAAATATACTTCGGAAGAAGAAATTAGCGACATGATCTTTGTTCATAGAACCTGTTAAAAATGCGATTGTAAAATCCGTGAACGGATTAAATAACGGGAACTACTGTAGCTTAGTTACCCTGCTCTCCTTTGTTAGCAGACCTTGTTGCAATCCACTAATTAAGTTAAGGCCAGGTTTTTTACCAACTTCAATTGTACCCAAAGAGCTTTCGTGACCCAAAAATTCTGCGCCATTTTTACAACCCCAAGTAAGTAAACTCTCAAGTGTAACTTGATTATAGTATTTCGAAATCGTTTTCATTTCATCTAAAATAGAAAGCGAATAATTAGATCCTAAACTATCTGTTCCAAGTGTGATTTTCACGCCTGCGTCTTCAAACATATAGACATCTGGCAAGGCGCCTTCTATATACATATTTGCGTTTGGGCACATGCACCAGTACAAATAATCCGATTTACTTTGCGCAAACTGCATGTCTTCCACATTGGTAAAAGTGTTATGAACCAGTAACAAGTTATTCTCCGAAGCCAAATTATTAATGGTGGTTTCAATGGCTCTATTCCCAGTAGATTTCCATGAAGGCACCTCGGTTCCCATAGCCTTCTTCATCTCAATCAAGTTGCCAGTGCCTTTTAAAAACATTTCGTTCTCAGCTTCACTTTCCTGATTGTGCACGCACATTGGAGAATATGCGCTCTTGGCAAATTCCATGATCTCGTCAAACAGTTTTTCGGAAACGGAATAGGGCGAATGTGGCACAATAGACCAATCGAGACTCATTGCTATTAATTCTTTGGCAGTTTCTTTTGCTCCTTCAATAATTGGTTGGGCGTAATCTGGGTTAAATCCGAATACCTCAATAAAAGTGTGGTACTTAATTTCACTTTTTAGCTTTTGAGAAAAAGAAACATTCGTGTTCGAGATGTCTCCCACGGCCACAATTCCGTTTTCAATCATTTCTTTATCGGCAGCTTCAATCGCGGCTAACTTTACCTCATCACCTTCGCTTTTTAACTTTTGAACGGCCAAAATGTAATCGGCAATTCCAGTTCCTGTGGCTACTTTGTCTTTTAAATACGACAGTTCTAGGTGGCAATGCGTGTTTACAAACCCGGGGCAAATTATTCCTTGGTAAATTTCAACGTCGTCAACGCCTGCTCTGCTTTCTAAAACTTCTACTACAGTTCCGTTATCATCCACAACCACAACACCATTTTTAATTGGAGGTTGGGTTAAAGTGTAAATATAATCGGCAGATATTTTATTCATGGTGATCAAAAATAAGACATGTGATTTAGATTCCGTTATTGTACTTTTGGATGAGGGCAAAATAGCATGAGCACAGTAGACAAAATAAAAGCACCCATTGTAAAAGAAATGGAGGAGTTTGAAGTAAAATTCAAGGCTTCCATGAAGAGTGATGTTTCTTTGCTCGACAAGATTACACACTACATTGTAAAACGAAAAGGTAAGCAACTGCGCCCCATCTTTGTTTTTCTTTGCGCCAAAACCGTTGGCGAAATCACCGATGCTACTTACCGCGCTGCTTCTTTAATTGAATTGCTTCACACGGCTACCTTAGTTCACGATGATGTAATTGATGATTCGAACGAAAGACGAGGATTCTTTTCGATTAATGCCCTTTGGAAAAATAAGATTGCTGTTTTAGTGGGCGACTATTTATTATCGCGTGGTCTCCTACTTTCGGTTGATAACGGGGATTTCGATTTACTCCGAATTGTTTCTCAAGCGGTTAGAGAGATGAGTGAAGGCGAATTACTTCAGATTGAAAAAGCAAGAAATTTAGATATTGAAGAACCTGTTTACTTCGACATTATCACTAAAAAAACTGCATCGCTTATTGCTTCTTGCTGTGGTTGTGGCGCTTCTTCTGCAAGTAAAAAGAAAGAAGATGTTGAACGAATGGGCGAATTTGGATTGCTTACTGGCATTGCGTTTCAGATTAAAGATGATCTTTTTGATTATGGTTCTTACGACGATATTGGTAAGCCAACGGGCATTGATATTAAGGAACGAAAAATGACTTTGCCTTTGATTTATGCGCTTAACAATGCTCAAAATGGCGACAAAAGAAGGATCATTAACATTATTAAAAACCACAACACCAACAGAACTAAGGTAAAGGAGGCCATCGATTTTGTAAATAGCAGTGGTGGCATTGAGTATGCCGAAAAGAAAATGCACGAATACAAAGACAAGGCGCTCGAAGTTCTCATGACTTTCCCCGAAAGCAAAGCCCGAAATTCGTTGGAACAATTGGTGCTTTACACCGTTAATCGAAAAAAATAATAACATCGCTTAATTAGTCGCCTTTCTAAAGGGTAATTGATTAACTTAGATACCCCCGTAAAAAAAGCACATGATACCTAAAGAAACCATCGATCAAATCTTCCATGCATGCCGCATAGAAGAGGTTGTGGGCGATTTTGTGCAACTAAAAAAGCGTGGGGTAAACATGATCGGGAACTGTCCGTTTCACGATGAGAAAACACCTTCATTTACCGTTTCGGTGGCAAAAGGAATCTTTAAGTGTTTTGGTTGTGGCGAAGGAGGTAATTCGGTGAATTTCATTATGCAACACGAGAATTATTCGTATCCCGAAGCATTAAAATACCTCGCTCAGAAATACGCTATTCACATTGAAGAAAAGGAACAAACGCCTGAGGAAGTTCTCAAACAAAATGAGCGCGACGGCTTGTTTGTTGTCACCAATTTTGCCAATACCAACTTTCAAGAAAATCTACATAAATCCAAGGAAGGAAAGGCAATCGGTTTAAGCTATTTCAAAGAAAGAAAAGTTAGCGACGAAATGATCGAAAAGTTTGAATTGGGCTATTGCATAGATTCTTTCGATGCGTTTACCAAAACGGCTTTAAAGGCTGGCTACAACATAGACAATATGGTGAAGTCGGGTTTAACGATTGCCAAGGGCGATAGAAATTTCGACAGATTTAAAGGCCGTGTAATGTTCCCGATTCACAACCTTACTGGAAAAGTATTGGGCTTTGGCGGCCGAATTTTACAGAACGATAAAAAAGCTGCCAAGTATGTAAACTCTCCCGAAAGCGACATTTACTCTAAGAGCAAAGTACTCTATGGTATGTATCACGCCAAAAAAGCAATCATCAATGCCGATTTGTGCTATTTGGTTGAAGGCTATACAGATGTAATTTCTTTACACCAAGTAAGTATAGAAAACGTGGTAGCGTCGTCTGGTACATCGCTTACCACGGAGCAAATTTCCTTAATTAAAAGATTTTCTAATAACATTACCATGCTTTTTGATGGTGATACCGCTGGAATCAAAGCTTCGTTTAGGGGCATCGACATGATTTTAGAGCAGGGCCTCAATGTTAAAGTGGTTACTTTTCCAGATGGAGAAGATCCCGATTCTCAAGCCAAGAAATTAGGTGGTGAGGGCATGAAGGATTTCATCGCCACAAACAGCAAAGATTTTATTCTGTTTAAGTCTAAGCTTTTATTGGAAGGAAAAGAAAACGACCCTGTTGCCAAAGCCGGTATGATTAAGGATATTGCAGCTACCATCGCGGTAATTCCCGACAGAATTATTAGAGACGAATACATTAAGATGTGCTGGAATGTGCTGGAAGTAGAACAAGAATCTTTGTACCAGGAAGTCGGAAAGGTTAGAGAGAACAAGTTCTATGAATCTCGCCAACCAGATAGAAAGAGCCGATATGAAGAAGTAGTTGATCTGCGATCAAATAGATCGACACAGCAAAAGGAAACTGGCTTTTCGGCTGAGTATCAGGAAAAAGATTTGATGCGTTTGCTGATGGAACATGGTGATAAAAACATTCATTTTTTCGAAACGAACGAGGACGGAGAGGAGGAAGAAACTGTACATCGGGTTGCAGATTTTATTATTGCCGATTTGCAAACCGACAATATTATTTTCAAACCCAAATCCTATCAATTCATTATTCAGGAATTTGAAAAGGCAATTAAAAATGGAACTGACTTACCTAAAGAGCAATTTTTTATTCAGCACGAAAACAGAGACATCGCTTCCACTGTTGTCGACTTACTTTCTTCGCCACATTCCTTGAGTAAAAACTGGGAAGAGAAACATCAGATATTTGTTACTACAGAAGAAGCGATTCTAAAACAGTCTGTTGTTAATTCAGTTAACTCCTTGAAGATGAAACAAGTTGAAGAACTGCTCATCGCCAATCAGGATAAAATGAAGACATCCAATCACGACGATTTACAAGAGTTACTTCAAACTCAAATTTTGTTGATGGAGGCGCAGAAACAGATTTCAGCGCAGTTAACTAGGGTAATTATCAAGTAATATTTAAAAGCTCCCCTTTCTTCAAGGATTAAAACTTCATGTCCTTCACATTCATCTGAAGCGTGACTTTACCTAGCCACTCGTTTTCTTCGATGGAATAACAAACATCGAATGGTTTTTGGGAATTTACTTTAGCTAAGTGTAAGCCTTGATTAAACGCAATGGCACCCATACCCACTTTCATATTTTCGGGATAGCACAAATCCATTTTGAGGTGTGTCTCCCCTACTTTCTTAGCACTGCCTTTGTCGCGCAAGCCAGCGGTTTTAAATACTGGGCTTGGATTACCTGGCCCAAACGGAGCAAACTGTTTTAAGATGCGGAAAAACTTATCTGTAATCTCGTGCATCTCAATTTCGGAATCAATTACCACTTCTTCGGTAAGCATATGTTCTTCAATTTTTCCTGCAACTTCCTTTTCAAATTTTTCTTTGAACGCTTTAAAGTTTTCAGGCTTCATAGATAGGCCCGCTGCGTATTTATGTCCGCCGTACTGCTCCAATAATTCCGAACAAGCACTAATTGCTTCATGCACATCAAACCCCTTTACAGACCGTGCCGAACCAACATACATACCATTAGATTCAGTTAAAATAATGGTTGGTTTGTAATGCTTTTCTATTACTCTCGACGCCACAATTCCAACAACTCCTTTGTGCCAATCTTCCTTACAAAGCACTGTAGAACGATTGTCTACCAAGCCCTCATCGGCAACCATCTTTAACGCCTCTTCGGTTATCGATTTGTCTAGTTCTCTTCTGTCGGTGTTGTTCGTATTGATTTGCGCGCAATAACCCTCAGCATCTTCCATCGTTTCGGAAGTCATTAGTTGAACCGCCAAACGACCACTTGTAATTCTGCCTGCTGCATTAATTCTGGGCGCAATCACAAAAACAACATTGCCCACATTAATTGGTCGGCGTACATTATTGGTGTTTAAAATGGCCTTAATCCCAATCCTAGTATTAGCATTAATTTCTGCCAAACCATGAAAGCAAAGTGCTCTGTTTTCATCTACAATTGGCACTATATCGGCCGCGATAGCAATGGCAACCAAATCCAAATATTGATGGAGTTCTTCGAAAGGAATGTTGTTGCGAATGGCATAAGCCTGAATCAATTTAAAACCAACTCCCGCACCACAAAGTTCATCGAACGGATAATTACATTGAGGTCTTTTAGGATCCAAAATTGCAACCGCATCTGGTAAAGTATCACCTGCTAAATGGTGATCGCAAATAATAAATTCTACTCCAATTTCTTTCGCGTATGCAATCAGCTCAACGCTTTTAATTCCGCAGTCTAGGCAAACAATTAATGTGTAGTCGTTTTCTTTGGCGTAATCAATTCCGATTTTAGAAATGCCATATCCCTCTTTGTACCTATCTGGAATGTAATAATTTAAATAGGCAAGATCGTCGGAATAAACCGAACGGATAAAAGAATACATCATCGAAACAGCCGTGGTGCCATCAACATCGTAATCTCCAAAAACTAAAATTCTTTCGTCGCTATTAATTGCTAATTCTAATCTTTCTACAGCAAGATCCATGTCTTGCATTAAAAACGGATCGTGTAAACTAGATAAACTCGGACGGAAAAACTCTTTGGCTTTTTCGAAAGTATCAACACCACGTTGAATCAAAAGATTGGCTAATATGGAGTCGACCCCCAATTCTTTTTGAAGTAAATCAACCGTTGATTGATCTCCCTTTTCCTTTATTGCCCAGCGTTTTTCCATAATATATTTTTTTTGAAATGTGAAGTATAAAAGTAGAACATGTGCTGTAAATTTCACATCCGATTCTCTTCAAGTAATGAACAAAAAAATGGCGCGAATCAATTGCTTGATCGCGCCATTTAGTTTTATTAAGTGTCGACTTTATTTCATCAACTCTTCTTGCATTTTGATAGATTCACTGTGAATTCTTTGGTATAATTCTTTTGTGAATTTTTCATCTAAGCCCATTGCTTTTCCTAAAGAAACACGTTTCTCAACGATTTCTTCCCATCTACTCATTTGCAAAATGGTTACTTCATTGTCTCTTTTGAACTCACCAATTTTCTTAGCAATCTTCATTCGAGTAGAAAGTTTTTGAACGATCTCTTCGTCTAATTCATCAATATCCTTTCTAAGGATAGCCAACTGATCAGTGAACTCTTGGTTATCAGAAGAAGTTTCTCTCACTTTCAACTCGTTTAATATTTCACCCAATCTTTCTGGAGTTACTTGTTGAGCAGCATCACTTAAAGCAACACTTGGTTGAATGTGTGTTTCGATCATTAAACCATCTAAATCTAAATCCAATGCTTTTTGCGAAACATAAGAAATCAAATCTCTGTTACCAGCAATATGACTTGGATCGTTGATGATAGGAATGTTTGGGAAGTTTCTTTTCAACTCAATCGCCATGCTCCATCCTGGGATGTTTCTAAACGGAGATTTTTCAGCTGAAGAAAACCCTCTATGGATAGCACCTAATTTAGTGATACCTGCTAAGTTGATTCTTTCCATTGCTCCTAACCACAATTGGTAATCTGGATTAATTGGATTTTTAACCAAAACAGGAATGTCAACACCTTTTAATGCATCTGCAATTGCTTGAACAGAAAACGGGTTAACCGTAGTTCTTGCACCAATCCAAAGAATATCAACACCATGCTTTAAGCACAATTCAACATGCTCAGGTGTAGCAACCTCAGTAGTTGTTAGCATTCCAGTTTCCTTTTTAGCTGTTGCCAACCACTCTAGTCCAATTTCTCCTATTCCTTCAAAACAATTAGGACGAGTTCTTGGTTTCCAAATACCAGCTCTTAAAACGCTTACTTTTCCTAAAGCATGTATTTCTTTTGCTGTATTAACTACTTGATCTTCGTGTTCCGCGCTACATGGTCCCGCGATAATTAGTGGTTTCTTCACATCTGGAAGCCACTCACGCATTGGTGTTATATTTAATTCCATTTTATTATTTGTTATTTATTCCATTTAATATTTTCTTGATGCCATTTGCATCTTTCATCATTCCTTTCATCTTCGTTTCGTCTCCATTATCCATCATCTCTTTGATACTTGTAAGATGTTCGATATAAGTTCCTAATGCCTCAGATACATTTTTTGAGTTTTGCCTAAAAATAGGTCCCCACATTTCGGGAGAGCTTTTAGCAAGCCTTACAGTGGACTCAAATCCGCTACCAGCGAGGTCAAAAATAGTCTTTTCATCCTTTTCTTTTTCTAAAACCGTTGTGCTTAGGGCGAACGAGCTAATGTGCGACAGGTGCGAAACGTAGGCCATGTGCAAATCGTGTTCTTCTGGCGACATGTAAACTACGCGCATATTTAAAGACGCATACATCGCTTCCACACGCGAGAGTAAGGAGATAGCCACTTCATCTACATCGCAGATAATGGCTACTTTCTCATCAAAAAGATTTGAGATAGCTGCTTCGGGCCCCGAATGCTCTGTACCAGCAATTGGATGTGAAGCAACATAATTTCTTCTGTTTGGGTGATTTTCAACCGACTTACAGATTCCGGCTTTGGTAGAACCCATATCTGTAATAACAGTTCCGCTCGGAATATTGTCTAACGCCTCGGCTAAAACAACCCTAGCTTTATCTACCGGAATGGCCAAAACAATTAGTTCGCTGTCCATTAAAACATCGTTCAACGAACCAATTCCATCAATAATACCAAGCTCTAAAGCTTTTGCAGCATTAGCTTCGTTGGCGTCCATACCAATTATATTAGAGGCAACTCCGTTCTTTTTCAAACTCATTGCCAATGAACCTCCAATTAAACCTAAACCAATTACGCCAATTTTCACGCTGTTGCTTTTTTACTGTCCATCACTTTACTAATTCTGCCTAATGCCTCTTCCAACACCTTCGTATCGCTGCAAAGCGAAATTCTAACGTACCCTTCTCCCTTCGATCCAAAAATAAACCCTGGTGTAATAAACACGTTTGCCTCTTGCAAAAATTCATCTACAAATTCCTCAACACTGGCAACATCCTCGCCCACTTTGGCCCAAACAAACATGCCCACTTGGGTTTTGTCGAATGTGCAACCAATAGATTCTAAAATATTCCAAGCCAATTCTCTTCGCTCTTTGTAAATCTCATTTCTTTGCTGGTGCCACTCATCGCTGTTTTTTAATGCTTCAACAGCTGCTTTTTGTAAAGGCAAAAACATGCCCGAATCCATGTTGGATTTAACTTTTATAATGGTGTTGATGTATTCAGCAGCGCCAGATACAAACCCAATTCTCCAACCCGCCATGTTGTGCGACTTGCTCAAAGAGTTCAATTCAATTGCCACATCCTTTGCACCATCAACAGATAAAATACTTTTTGGCGCGTCGGTATTTAACACCAAACTGTATGGATTGTCGTTGCAAATTAAAATTTGGTGTTTTTTCCCAAACTCAATTAGTCTGCTAAAAACCTCATCTGTTGCCGCAGCACCAGTAGGCATGTTTGGGTAATTAACCCACATAATTTTAACCTTAGATAAATCAGAATTTTCTAAAGCCTCAAAATCAGGAGCCCAATTGTTGGCCTCGTTCAATTCGTATTCTACAATTTCGGCACCCACCAATTTACTAACCGAAGAGTAAGTAGGATATCCCGGATTAGGAACTAAAACCTGATCGCCTTCATTCAAAAAAGCCATCGAAATGTGCATTATGCCTTCCTTCGAACCAATCAAAGGTAATATCTCGTTTGTTGAATTTAAATCAACTCCGTAAGTCGATTTGTACCAACCGGCAATACCCTCACGCAATTCGTTGATGCCTCTGTATGGTTGGTAAGCATGATTACTCTGGATTTTTGCAGCTTCAATCAATGCATCAATAGTTGCATCCGAAGGAGCTAAATCTGGACTTCCAATTCCTAGATTCAAAACATTTAATCCGCTCGCTCTCATCTTTGCAATCTCCTGCAATTTGGTAGAGAAATAGTATTCCTTGACTTCGTTGAGCCTATTTGCTTGATTAATTATCATTACTCATCCAATTGAAAATCAGCGTGTATGTACTCGCCTAAAATGTGTAAATTGATAACTATGTCTTGCAATTTATCTACTGTATATCTGTAATTATTCTCGTCCTCCCATAGTAAGTCCACTATAAAAGTAAACTCAAATGGCTTGCCTATAATCGGAATAGATTGAATTTTATTTAGGTTGATTCCGTTGTCGTTAAAAATGGTAAGCACCTTTGCCAAGCTTCCTACTTTGTGTCTCAACTCGAAATACAAAGAAGATTTATTGGCTCCTACCACTGGCTTTAAATCTGCCCCTCTACTGAGCATCAAAAACCTTGTAAAGTTTAACTTATTCGTTTCAACATTTTTCTGAAGCAAGTTCAAACCATATGCCTCAGCCGCTTGTTCACTTGCAATTGCTGCCGTATCTGTTAGCTTGCCTTCCTGTACAGCCTTGGCCGACCCAGCAGTATCATCTACCGTAAGTGCCTTTAGGCTAGGATGGGCATTAATAAATTTAGCGCATTGCTGTAAAGCGATTGGGTGCGATTGAACATATTTTAAATCTTCAATCTTTACACCAGGCAGTGCCATTAAACACATTTGAATGTGAAGATTCAACTCTCCTACAACGTGAAAACCGTACTCTTGTAACAGGCTGTAATTTGGCAATAATGTACCAGCCAATGTATTCTCGATGGCCATTACAGCAGCATCCGAATCACCGTTCTTTAACGATTCGCAAAGGGCTTTAAATGTTTCACATTCGTTGATGATAATGTCGTCACCAAAATACTTGTGAGCCACTATATCGTGAAAGGCTGCCTTTACGCCTTGTATTGCTATTTTCTTTTTTTCGTTCACTTATATATAAAAAAAAATCCCAGCTAAGCCGGGAACTAATGGATGATTATATGGTAATACTTCTCCTTCAGATCCCGTTTTGAGTTCCGCAATAATAAAAGAAATAAAATGTATTACCGTTGTTCATCGTTTTCGCATTTTTCTATTCGCGAGCCTGCAAAGGAACACTATTTTGTTTTAATTAACAAATAAGTATTTATGCCACCTGATAACGAGACGATTAAATGTTTGATCATTGTTAATAACTCATGTTACGCATCGTTAAGCCACTTTTGCTAAATTGGGTGTTAATAACTGTTGCACTTCCGTTGTTGCCATAATATTTATGTAGCGTTTTAGGCAAAAATTATTTTTACCCTTCCTCATTTTAATCAATTCAAAACGATTGAAAGCTCCGATAGAAGCTATAAAATGGCTTTTTTGTGTAGTGGTGGTTCTTGATGGTGATTTTGCAAAGCACGTATTGGATTTGATCGACTTATGATACTCTTCTACTTTCCATCTTTTTTTATAGATCGTAGTAATTTGTT
>JABSPQ010000167.1 GCA_013214205.1 Flavobacteriales bacterium | reverse complement strand
TTCTTATAGTGTTGATCTATAATAGAACCTATTTTATTCCAATCTAATAGTGTATTCATTTGTGTGAAAAATGTAGTCTTTATCTTTCTTGTTCTTAAATCACAAAAACTATCTGCCAAGGTCGGGGATTTCTCTAATTTAATACATTAAAGATGCGTATTAAACATCTCACATCAAGGTACTTAAGCGCGTTGTTTGCCCGGAATTATTGAAATATACTCCTTGCAACGGTCTTGTATTTTTCGACAAATTTTATTGAAAAATATTTTACAAAACCTTTATAATTTTGTTTTGAGAGAGTTTTGCAGAAATCCTGAGTAGTTGGGTTTAGGAAACAAGCATTTTTAGCCACTAAACCACACATACTGCGCTTACTATCTAATTATTGTAACGTGGCCTTTGTTAGCAAGATATTCTTGTCCATCGCAGCCTATGGCATCTATCAAATAATAATAAACTCCATCAGGAACTTCTTCCCCAGATAATGTGCGTCCATCCCAGCCTGTTTCTACTCCATTCCATTCGAATAACTTCTCGCCCCATCTATTAAAAATCTGCCCATCTAGGGTGCAAATATTGATGTAACTAACCATAAATTTATCGTTGTAATCATCTCCGTTTGGTGTAAACACATCTGGAATGGCAAAGAACGAACCTGCCTCAACTACAACATTAACAGATGCTTGATCTATACAATCGCCATCTCTAGAAACTTCTAATTCTATAAGATAGGAAGTAGTTCTATTGTTCTCAAAAATCATACTTAATGTATCCTCATCATTTAGCTCAACCGCATTATCTACATACCACGTACTTGTGTTGTAATAATCTAAATGACTAGAATCTACAAACGTTACTTCTAATGGAGAGAAACTAGTTAAATCTCCTATCAATTGAATCCGCGCTCTAATGGAATCTGGTCGCTCAACTGCTTCGTAAACGGTATCTGCAATACATCCATTATTGTCTTTTACAATTACCCAATATGTGCTGTCGTTTTCGTTATTTCCGCAAATCCCATTAAATACGGATGGTGTTGTTAACGAATCTCTATTGGGGAAGAACCATTCATACGAATAAGATGAACTGGCTCCACCAGATGCACTTACATATAGTATCCCATCGCATGCTTCATAACATGTAACAGTATCATGATTTAATGTTACTACAATCGGAGTTAGTGGGTCTACTACCGCATAACTTGTTGTAGAACAGTCATTATCGTCGGTAACAATTACGGTGTACGTTCCTCCCCCTTGATTGAACACAGTACCTGCTGTTGCAGCCGCCGCATTGTCCCAAAGGTACGTGTAAGGAGATGTTCCGCCAGTTGTGGTAGTGTATAGCTTAGCTGTTTCGTCTTCATAACAAAGAATTGAACCATCCGTTGCATTGCTAACTAACAATTCGGGCTCGGTAACGGTATCATTATTCCCGCTTCCACATTGTACAAAGTCGGTAACGGTAACAGAAACCATTTCGGCAGCAATGCCAGTTAGAGTAAGAGTACCTGCGTTTGCCAAACTACCAGGTGTAGTACCACTAGCTACTGTCCATTCATAATCATATGGCTCCGCCCCTCCTGTAATTTCCACTTCTACTTCTCCGTCACTTCCCCCGAAACAAGAAACATTTTTAATTACGGTTACGGTAACAACAGGACTATTGGGATCAATCAAGTCATCTTCTGCCGATGCTGTACATCCGTTATCATCTGTAACAGTTACTGTGTTTGTGCCGTTCGATAAATTATTCGGAGAAACCACATCGTCATTGTCTGTTGGATCCCATTCATAGCTATACGCACCAGTTCCTCCTGCTGCATTGGCTGTTAACTCTCCATTTGCGACACCACAATCGGATGGTTTATTATCGATTAATGTTACCGTTAACTCGGCAGGATCTGTAAGTACATGAAGGCAAGTTTCGATACATCCATTTGCATCGGTTACAATTACATTATATGTACCTGCACCTATGTCGCCAACATTTGCGCCTGTTGATGCATTGGCATCATCCCATAAGTAGATATAGCCAGATGTTCCTCCCGACGCAACTACTGCAACCGAACCATCTGTATATTCATAACATAGCGGATCGACTCCAGAGCATTGTACACCTAAAGGAGAAGCGGGCTCGGTTAATACATAACTTCTTATAAATACTTCGCCCAAGGCATCTGTAATGGTTACCGAATAAGTACCTGCAATTAAGTTCGTCCGAATAGAATCGGCAGCACTTGGTGTAGTTACGGCTGGGTCCCAAACAAAAACATAAGGAGGGCCATTACCTCTAATGGTAAGCGAAAGATCTATTGACCCAGTCGCATCGCCATAACACAATATATGTATCAGTTCTGGCACCCAAGTTTGCCCTGGATAGCCCAATACTTCCGTGCAAGCTATATCGCTACACATGTTGTCGTCGGTAACAGCAACACAATAAATATTGTTATTTAATCCGGTTGCCGCAGCAGTTGTTGTTATACTTGGATCGTCCCACTCATAAGAATAGTCGCCCGCAACAGTTCCGCCAGAGCCAGCTCCGATTACATCGCCGTTAAAACAAGTCGCATCGCATGTTGCATGCCCAGTTGTATTGGCAGTTGCTATTACAACACTTGGTTCTGTTAATGTTATAATTTGAGTAATGGTACAGCCGTTGTCATCCGCAATAGTTACTTCGTAAGTACCATCGCACTTGTTGACTAAATCTTCGGTGATCTCACCATCTGGCGACCATATAAATGAATAGGAAGTATTATTTCCTCCTGTTGGAGTAGCCAAATCTACAGAGCCATCGCAAAGACCATTACACGAAGGAGGAATTCCCGTAATAGATGAAGCTACCTCGTTTGGTTCAACTAATTGAGCTGTGGCAGTGCCAGTACAACCATTATCGTCGGTAGCTGTTACAAGATAATCTACCGTTCCAGCAACATCAACATCTCCAATATTATCTTGTTCTGTTCCAACATTGTTATCCCATAAATAATCATACGAACCACTTTGCGTTCCACCACTAGCAGTAGCTTGTAAGGTTCCAAAAGAAGCCACCCCATAACATTCTGGATTGATAACTAAAGGACTTACTACTATTACAGTTGGTTCTGAAATTGGTAAATTTAAAGGTGTTTCACAGCCGTTGGCATCCGTTACGGTTACTCCAAGAGGAGAATCGGCAGCACTTAAATCTGTTGCCGAGTAAAACCCTGTAGTTACGTCAGTAATTCCCCCCACAGCAGTTCCGCCCGACCAACGAATTTGGAAATTACCAGCGCCAGAAACTATCTCTATTTCTCCAAACGCATCATTACCGCCATTACAAGCAACTATGTCGCTGGTATTGTTCCAATTAACAATTGCCGCAGCAGGGTCGCTTACATTAACAATTAACTCTAACGTACAAGCATTTGCGTCGGTAATGGTTACCGGATAATTACCTGCAGCCAGTCCTGTTGCTAATGAATTGGTTCCGCCACCGGCTGTAGCGTCCCACAAAATATCGTATGGTGCAACACCACCCGAAATAGGCGCAATAGACGTATCTACCCAAGCTGTTCCGTTCGCTTGCCCACAAACTACAGGAGTAGACTCACTACCAGCAGCTACCAACTCAGGATTAACAAGAATACCTTCTGCTGTTGCCGTACAACTATTGTCGTCGGTAATGGTAATTGTATAAGTTACCGCACCCAATAAATTTGATACTGTTTGTGTTGTTTGGAAAGCACCACTCCAACGGTATTGATAATCTGCAGCAATTGTGCCTCCAACACCATCGGCTGCCATAATACCATCTGTACCATTGTTACAAAGCGGATCTGTTTGCCCGCTTATAGAAACTGTAAGTAAAGCTGGACCGAATAACTCGAATTCGTCTGATCCTGTACAACCATTAATATCTGTAGCGGTTACCGTATACATGCCCGAACCAACTGTACCAAAATTATTCTGTTGGTTGGCGGTACCTGTCCAAGCGTAATTATAGCCAGCTGCACCTCCTGTTGCCACAGAAGTTACATCGCCATCACTAAAGCCAAAGCAAGAAGGATCTACTCCGTCGGCAGTTACAGTTACTACTGTTGGTTCTAGCAGCGCTTGTTCGGCGCTTAACGAGCAACCATTTGCATCTGTTACGGTAACGATATAATCTCCCGCACCTAAATTACCTTCGGTATGTGTGCCTACAGGTTGTGTATTATATGTGTTTGGCGTGGACCAACTTACTTGGTAACTAGGCGTACCTCCCCCATAAGTTACTTCTATATCGCCATCTAAAGAACCATTACAAAGCGGATTATTAAAATTAGAAATAGCCGTGGTAACTGGAGGCGGTTCTGTCATATCTATCTGACAAATTCCCGTTAGTCCTATCGCATCGGTTACGGTTACTTCATACAAACCATCGCAGAGCGCAACAGCTTGATGAGCTAAACCTATGGCTGTAATTGTACCAAATTCTACTCCCCAATCAATTGCAAAATTGGGGCTCGATCCCCCAAGTATAGTTACGGTGGCTTTCCCATTACAATCTAAATTACAAATTGGTTCTTGATCTATACCTATAGAACACGTTGGTGGAATAGGACACGTAAGCGTTGTTTCGGCCGAAACAGTACATCCGTTCTCGTCGGTAGCTGTAACGGTATAAACTCCAGCCACCAATGCTGTTGGGTCTTCGGATGTAGAACTAAAAGGAGCAGGACCATCCCAAACATAAGCTGGCGGCCCAACACCTGGTACTAGGTTATTTAATGAAAGGCTCCAACTGTTTAAAACCCCATCGTTCATGTTGGCACCGTTCCCAACCCATAAACTCCATGTTCCGTTGGCAGCACCACCTATAATAGGATTTGCAGGATCGTCGAAACCGAATTGATCTGGAAGCCATGACCCCGTATATGGTGAAGCACCATCGGCTAATACATCTGCGGCACTCATATTAAAACAAACATCTACGAATGTTTCTCCCATTCCCATCGTTTGGTATTTCAATCCAAACTCATCCCCATCTGGACCAACTAAATAAATTTCTATTTTTTCATCCTCCTCAGCCTCAGGGTCAATATCAATACAAACTTCTAAAATTGTAGTTAAATCGATATTGGCGGGATTAATACCAGCAACTACAATGTCGAAATTATTATCCTCTACTTGGCCCATCCCCATACCAGATTTGATCACATCGCCATCGGCTATGTCATAATCGAAAACCACAGATGTGATAACATCCTGATAAACACCACCGCTAATCCACGACATTTCTATTCTACCATCATCGTCTCCACAGGCTGTTTCGTTTACCGTATTGTCTATGTTTATTATAATCGGATCGGGTTCGTATATATAAGTTTCTGTAGAAGACGTACATCCTCCAGCATCAGTTACCGTTACCGTATAGGTTGTTCCGCCTGGTAATGGATTAGCAGTTAAAGCAGTATTGGTTGCCTGATCGGTTGCTCCACCCGAGCTCCAAGCGTATGTAAATGGCGCAGAACCGTTTATTTCTCCTGCTACAATTTCTCCGTCGCTATCTCCCGGACAAGTAACGTTGGTAGAATCTAATATAATAGCTACTAAAGCAACCGCTGGAGGAAGCACATATTCGCAAGTTCCCTGTCCTCCATTGTCGTCGTTTACCGTAACAGTATATGTATCTGCACCCAAATTACTTTCTAGTGACGAGTCGCCAATCATTAAATTATTGTCTGTATTACCAGATCCAGACCATACCACATCCATTGGTTCGCCAGATGCGCAAAGGGGTAAGTACACCTTAACTTCCAATGCGCCGTCGTTGCCAGCGCAGCTAATTCCTGCATCCAAAGTAATTACACAAGTTGGTCCGGGAGGTGGAGGTGTAACAACAATACCATCATTACCATCTTCGGCACACCACGGCGTACCATTTGCTTTCGAGCCGTATCTTGCCTTACCTCCAGTATCGTAATAAACACCAGAAATACCACCGTCTACCACGTAGTTCCCACTTGCTGGTGCTATGATAATACCACCGCCACCACCACCACCGGGGCCAAGTTCTCCATCATCGGCATAACAACCGTATTCTTCAAAATAGGCAGTACCGCCCTCTCCACCAACAGCTGAAAGGTTTAGATTATTCGCATTTGTGGCATTAACTAAAATGGTTCCACCAGCACCACCACCACCATTGGCTTGCCACGACGATTCGTAATATGCATCTTCAGCATCTGCATAAATGGTGTTGTTATTTCCGTCTACGTTAGTTGCATTAATAATAAAAATCATTCCTCCATCGAAACCTTGACCGCCAAAATATGGTTTTCCCATTCCGTCATCACCCGAAACTTCCTTGTCTGTCCAACCAGATCCTCCTCCTCCTCCTAAGTGAACAGTGAGACCAGTTCCACCAGTAGCCAATCCACCAAATCCTTGTACATCTTCTTTTACACAATCTCCGCACGCTTTACCCATTGCGCATAGGTTAACATAGTTTATGTTCCAGCCACAACCACCAACACCACCAACACCACCGTTACCGCCGCCACCACCACCGCCGTCTACCATCGTTCCAGATCCACCACCATTTGCAATTGGACCAGATCCAATATCATGTTCGCTACAAAGCACACCAGGCTTACCCATGTTTATTACTGCGTAATTATATGCCCAACCACCAGAAGAGGTTCCTGTTAATACATCAATAGGTACACCTTCACCTAGGTCCGTCATGGTACAATAAGTACTCGCTATACCTTCTCCTTTAAAGGCTCCAAAATCAAAATCGTTTAAATCGAGTGCTACAAATTGTTGCTCTAATGCGCCATAATAATCACCTACACCATTTGAGAGACCTCCTCTAAATCCACCTCCACCACCTCCAGCGGAAGCAGCGATACCCAAATCACCTGTTAAGGTATATGTACCACAAATATTAATAGCATAAACACCACCTTTATGCCCATCCCATTCCATTGGTAAATTGGTTCCATCTTCCACGTAGTCGCCAGCACCATCGCCAGGAACCGAAACCAGTTGAACGTTAGCTGCTACATTGTAAGCATCAACCCCAATATCTAACGTTATATCGTCGCCATTTACGGCCAATACATTTGCAAAAGCAAAAGTGCCTGCACCATTATAACCCGTTACACCACCATATGCCGGTGAATTAGTTTCAACAATAGTAGCACCTTTCATTTGAATGATTAAGGCTTGCTCTCCTACAATAAAATTTCCAGCATGTCCTGCGTTTAAGGTAACCACAGATCCTGCAACAGCCTGAACCGAGGCCCATGTATTTTGGGATTTAACCTGACTGGACGTAAAGAATAACAATATTAGAATTATGCCAATAAATGTTGACACTTTGCTATTCATTTTTTGTGAGTGATAGTAATCTAAGTTTTTCATAATCAACATTTTGATATGTTTGAAAATCTACTTCTACTTCAATACAACAACACCAAACAACCTCACATTCCTTAAAATAGATGTATTATTTATGTTTTGACCTCAACTTTTTATTCCGCTCTTCTTTTTTTCGATACTTTTTAACATATTTACATTCAACACTATAGCTTTATGGCGGTTTTTTTTACCTGCTAAATCCAGCTTTCTAACTAACTGATACTCACCAATCGCAGGTATACCATAGCTTTACCAAAAACTACACTATTTCCCTTTCCCATTCCGGGGCAAGAAAAACGTAAAACACTAGTAACTAGCCGTATAAATATACGAAAGATTACCTCTGGAAGCGAAAAATTCACTCTATTTTATGCAAAACCAACAAAAAAATAGAATTTTTACCCCGATTATGGCCTGCAATTAGCATTTTTACACGACAAACATATAACACTCTGTCTATCTGAAAGATTACTTTACAATTTGAACGCAAACAATGTATAATTTCCACATTTTCTTACTTATTGAAGGCAACCATTTTCAATAAGTGCCGTCTTGTTTCACAGAAGGGTTTACTTTTAAATAATAATTAATTGCCAAACACATTAATTATCCAATTTTCGCATAAAGAAGTAATCAAAAATAGATGACTAAACATTTTCTTTTTATACTCATTTGCGCTTTGCTCCTTTCACAAGGATCCTATGCACAAAAAACGGAGGTATGTAAAAAAGAACAGGCCTGTAGCGCACCTTCTAAGTCGTTGGAAGTGCCCGACGAATTCCCCCAAATTTTTGTTGACTTATATGGCGAGACTGGCGAAGGTGATATCTTTTTAACTACAGCTGGTAGTATGAATGGATACAACAGGGTAATTATAGACAACTATGGCGATATATTGTTTTATGAAGAAGGTAGAGCCTACGATTTTAAAATGATTAACGACAACCAGTTGGTGTATTGCGATTTCTCAAGCACACCACGAAAGTTTTATGTTACAGATAGTCTTTATGCCAAGGTTGATTCTTTTGAATGTGGAAATGGATATAAAACTGATTGGCACGACATAGAGATTTTACCAAATGGGAATGCACTCATGCTTTGTGAGGATAAAAGGCTTATTGAAATGAGCGATTGGGGTGGAGATTCTAATGCTGTAGTATCGGGAGGAATTATTCAAGAGATTGATGCAACCACAAAAGATGTACTATTTGAGTGGAGCAGCTTCGATCATTTCGACTACGAGGATGGCTTACATGATGTAGATGTAACAAGGGAGTTTTTCTCCTATGTTCACATCAACTCTATTCAACTGGATGATGATGGAAATATTATAATCTCCTGTAGAAACATGGACGAAGCTACCAAAATTGACAGGTCTACTGGAGATATTATTTGGCGACTAGGAGGAAAGAACAATCAATTCGAGTTCACCAATGATACTGGGATGTTTTGCAGTCAACACCATGTTAGAAGAATTGAAAACGGTAACATTACCCTTTACGATAATTCGAGATACGAGGAAAGGCATTCGAGGGCGGTTGAATATGAATTAGATGAGGTTGAAATGACTGCAACGATGGTTTGGGAACAATACCACGATAAAATCGACAAAGCGATTGTAATGGGCAGCATCCAAAGATTAGAGAACGGAAATTCATTAATCGACTGGGGTTCCACAGCGGTGCAAGAAGCCAACATTACAGAATATGATGCTGATGGTACAAAGGTTTTAGAAATTTTTATCGATAGCATTATGTATGTAAAAACGTCTTACAGGGCTTATCGCTTTAAATGGCGTCATGTTACCTGCTTTCTTAATAGCATTTCTTCCGACGCTTACCTTTTTAGCAATTATCCAAATCCGTTTATCAATTCCACTACCCTTATGCTAAATATTGAAAAACAAGAGCATGCTAAAATCGAAATTATCAATATGGCAGGAAGGACGGAAATGGTTATTTTAGATGGAGCAATTAAGTCTGGCATTCAAAAACTTAACATCAATACCCAATCATTAGCACCTGGCACGTATCTTTGTATTGCGAGGTTTAAAAACCATACATATTCTAAAAAACTAATCAAGCAATAAACATGAAGATCTTTCTAAATCATATCATTATCAGCTTGTTATTCTTCGGAACAACCGCCGCACATGCACAAGAATGCATCCCTTTAATTTACTCCTCTCCTATTGAGGGTTCAAAGTATGTTCCTCATAACGGACACATCATTTTACGATTTAAATCTTGTGTAGATCAATATGAAATAAATCAAGATAATTTCTTTTTAGCTGGTAGTAAATCAGGTGTACACGAGTACGACATTACTAGAATAAATGATGGGGTTACTACAATTTTAGCTCCAACTACTCCTTTTATTCCAAAAGAATCTATTCAGTTAGATATTTTAGAGTTTGAAGGTTCTAATGTATGCGAATCGTTAAACTTTACCATTTCGGCTAATCCGATCAACGAAAACGGGGAAGAATATGCCAATCCTAACAAAGTGGAACCAGAAAATGAAAACATTCAGAAGTCCTCACACGATTCAATCTGGAAGTTTCCGAGCATTCAGACTATTAATTATGCCGACACCGACGAAGGTGTTGTTTTTGTAACAGTAGGATCGGGAATGGGATTTGGTGGCTTTTTAATGATTATAGACAATTATGGCGAGGTGCTTTACTGGGACGAAGATTCGCCTTACGATTTCAAAAAAATAGAGGATAACAAACTAAGTTATTACAGTGGCTATTCGGGCCATTTTGCCATATTAGATTCTTGTTACAACAAGGTAGATTCTTTCGAATGCGATGGGTATTACACAGATTTTCATGAGATTGAGTTTTTAGAAAATGGCAATGCGCTATTGCTCTGCAGCGATACGCAATTAACTGACATGAGCAAAATTGTAGCCGGTGGAGATACGGCTGCCATAGTTTATGGAGAATTAATTCAAGAGATTGATGTAAATACCAAGCAAGCGGTTTTTTCGTGGAGTACGTTCGATCATTTTGAAGTAACTGACAATAAGCATAGGGCTAGTATGACGGCGAAAAACATTGTTTACACACATTGTAATGCTATTGAAATTGACAACGACGACAATTTATTATTGTCTATTAGGAGGTTTGATGAGATAACAAAGGTTAACAAAACCACTGGCGATATTATGTGGCGATTGGGTGGACATCAAAATGAATTTGAATTTATTAATGATACGGCGATGTTTTGCTTTCAGCACGATATGAGAAGGCTGCCGAATGGGAATATTACTATTTATGACAATGCTGGTTTTACTGGCAACCCACCTAGGGCTCTTGAATACAAAATTGACACTGCAGCTATGACTGCAACTGTGGTGTGGGAGCAAAAGCATCATGCGGTATCGAGCTCTTCTTCTATGGGAAATTTTCAACGGTTGCCTAATGGAAATTCACTTATTTGTTGGGGAACTGTTTGGGGAGAATTCCCAAATGTAAGTGAGTATGATTCTGATGGAAATTTATTGTGGGAGTTATTTTTAGATGAGGTGGATTCAAGGGATTCGTACCGTGCATACCGCTACCCATGGAATGATTATTGCCTCGTTAATATTTTGGACAGGGTAAACCCTAATTCTTTTTTATTAATGAATTATCCCAATCCGTTTACTTCTTCTACGGCTATTACCTTTAATGTAAATACCGCAACACAGGTTAAGGTTACCCTTACTAATGTTGAGGGAAAGGAAATTGCCGTGTTGTTGGATGAGTTTACTGCGGCTGGTGTAAAAACGATTGAATACAACAACGCAGATTTACAGAGAGGAATCTATTTTTACACGTTGTATATGGATGAAGAAAAACACACTAGAAAAATGGTGAAGGAATAAGGATTTCCATTTAAAGCATTCACCTCTTTTCGCCTTGACCTAAAGGACAAAGGCAAAAAGGTTAACCCAAACAAGATGTTTTTGCCACGTCCTTCAGGTCTTGGTACACAAAAAAAGTGGCCTCTATCGAGGCCACTAATTCTATATTATATTTAAGAAGAGTAAGCTTCTGCTACCTAATTATGGTAACAGTTCCTTTGTTATCAAGGTATTCTTTCTCGTCGCAACCCTTAGCATCTATCAGATAATAATATACACCATCAGGTACTTCTTCACCAGAAAGAGTTCTTCCGTCCCAGCCAGTTTCAACACCATCCCACTCAAATAGTTTCTCTCCCCATCTGTTGAAGATTCTACCATTGAGTTCGCAGATATTGATATAAGACACCATAAACTTATCGTTAAAGTCATCAGCGTTTGGTGTAAACACATCCGGTATAGACAAGAACGAACCTGCTTCTACAACAATAGTTTCAGTGGTTTCATCCATACAAGAACCATTTCGTGATACCACTAAAGTGATATCGAATGATCTCGTATTATTTGTTGTAAACTCATGAATTACGGTATCCTTGTTATCGATTTCCTCATTATCATCTATATACCACGTAAGCATATTGTAATAATCTTTATAACTCGAATCGATAAAGGTAGCTTCAAAAGGAGTTGAACCTAATACTTCACCATCTATTCTGATGTGTGCTCTAATCGAATCTGGACGCAGTACTTCAATAAACATTGTATCTACCATACATTGGTTAGCATCACTAATTACTACCCAATAAGCACTGTCGTTTTCATTATCACCACAAATCCCTAGGAATGTACTTGGAGATATCAAAGAGTCAGGATTCGGCATAAACCATTCGAAAGTAAACCCACTTGCACCACCAGATGCCAAGGCATGAAGTTCTCCATCACATGCTTCGTAACATGTAACTGTATCTAGTGATAAAGACGCTACTATTGGCGTAAGCGGATCGATATCAAGCGAACTTGAAGTTATACAACCATTATCATCCGTAATTGTTATTCCGTAAGTTCCTCCACCTACATTAAACACCGTATCCGTATCGGTTGCACCATCATCATCCCACAAGTAAATATATGGTTCTACACCTCCAGTAGCAGTTGTATGAATTTGAGCCGTTTCATCTCCAAAACATAATATAGATGCTCCGGTAGTAGAAATCGTTAACAACTCAGGCTGTTCAACTACAAACGCATATGAGTTTAACTGACCATCTACATCGCTAATGGTAACAGCATAATCACCTGCCAATAGGTTGGTACCAAGAGAATCTGCAATATTAGTAGGGCCACTCCAATTAAACGAATAAGGAGGTCCGTTTCCTCTAGCAAGTAATGATAACGTAATAGAACCAGCTGCATCGCCATAGCACTGAATATCTACAACAACAGAATCCCATATTAAAATTGGAATTCCCAATACATGCGTAGTATCCGTAGCTGTACATAACTTACTATCTGTTACTATAACAATGAAATCTCCTGTATCCACTCCTATTACATCGGCAGTTATCGAAGTATTGTCATCATCCCATATTAAATCGTATGGTGAAGTTCCGCCAGTTGTTACCGAATTAATTTCAGCATCAAAACAAAGGTTTTGACAAGAAGCATGTTTAGCAGTAGAAGCCGTTATTTCTAACAAAGCAGGATCCGTTAAAGTAACACCATCAGTTGATGTACAATTGTTTCCATCAGTAATAAGCACTTCGTATACTTCGGCGCATTTAGCTGTTAGGTTAGAGTCGATCTGACCACCTGGCGTCCACATTAAAGCATAAGGCTTAGTTCCTCCGGTGATTGTTAGATCTATTGTACCATCACATTGTTCGAAACATGAAGGATTAACACCAACCACACTAGATACTACACCAGCAGGTTCTGTTAACACATCAGCATCAATTGCCATACAACCGCTTTCGTCTGTTACAGTAACAGTATGCGTACCGTCTCCGATATTGCTTTTTAAGGCAGCAGTGCCACCACCATTCCAAGCGTATGTATATGCACCAGTACCTCCAATTGCCGTAACAGTAGCATCACCATCGGTATAACCAGCACAAGTAGGATCTGTTGTAGCAATATTGGTTATCTCTAAAAGAGGTGGCTCCAAAATCGTTACATTGATAGACGTTTTACATCCATTATCCGCTTCAATCGCTACAGACAGTATACCTGGTCCTAGTCCTGTTAATGGCATAACTACACCGTTCGATTCTTCTGTGTTTGAAATTTCATCACCATCTAATTCCCAAATTACTATATATGGATCTGACCCTCCAGTTATTGTGATTTCCGCAGAACCATCATCATAACCAAAGCAAGTAATCATATCGTTAACATTAGTAAAAGATAAAGCTGGCGAACCTGGATCAATAACGTCTTCAAAAGCCGTAGCCGTACACATATTACCATCGTACACTATTACGTTGTACCCACCTGCTTCTAACGTAGTAGCAGTTGGAGTCGTTTGAAATGGCCCATCATATACAGCAGGAACAGGCAAAATATTGTCGTCCCATAAGTATGTAAAGGTGCCTACACCACCAGACACTACTGTTACGGTTGCACTACCATCTGCATTTCCACAAGACGAAGGCTCACTGCTAGAAGTAGTTAAAACCAGCTGTGGGTCTATAATTTCAAAACAATCTACTTCCGAACATCCTTGCCCATCAGTTACCGTTACGCAATACGTTGTTCCAGCTGCATCAGGATCTAAATTTGAGGCAGTAGCACCTGACTGTGCCGTTGGATCATCCCATAAATAAGTAAAGGCTCCATCTCCTCCTGTAGCAACAACAGTAGTTGTTCCATCGGCATCTCCTCCGCATGTAGGATCAGATCCAGACATTACTAATACAACTGCTGGTGGATCAACAAGTGTTATGTCTTGAGAAATACTACAACCATTGGCATCGGTAACAATTGCCGTATACAGCACTCCGCCAGATAAGCCTGTACCTTGATGAGTAGGCCCAACCAAACCTGTAGGATTTCCGCCCGCAGGGTTCCAATCTACACTATATAAGCCAACACCGTTTGAAAAGTTTACAATAGCAGTACCGTTTGCAAATCCATTACATGAAGGATCTACTGGTGTACCAACAGTTGCCACAATTGGAACTGGTTCGTCTAACACAACAGAACATACAGCTGTAACCATTCCATTATCTGTCATAGTTACCTCATAACTTCCCGCTGTTAAAGTTCCTTCAACGTTTGTTTCAGAATCAAGTAATCCAGCTTGGGTGTTTGCCGAAGGCCATTCAACAGAAAACGGAGGGTTAGATCCAGTAACAGTTACGGTGGCTTGTCCATCGGAAGCACCAAAACAACTTACGCTAAATCCATTATAATCCAATGATTCTACAACTGTACATGCCCTAGTATGCGGGCAGTTAACAATTACTTCGTGGGTAGCGGTACACATATTACCATCTGTTGCTGTTACCGTATAAGTACCTTCTGAAAGACCTATTAACAAAGAATCATTAGCAGGACTAAATGGCCCGCTTGGTCCTTCCCATGCATAAGTAGGTGGGCCAGATACTGGTGTTAAATCTTCTAAAGTCATAGACCAACTTCCCAAAACACCATCATTCATTTCAGTTGTAGTCAGTGTTAAGTTCCATGTACCATTCGGGTTACATCCAATTAACGGATTTGCCACATCGTCAAAATTAGCCCCTTCTGGAAGGTATGGTCCATCCGTAAAAGGAGGAGCAGCAGTACGAACGCTTTCAGTCGCGTCAACAGTAAAACAAACATTAAATTCATCTCCACCCGGATTAGTACCATTTTTAAGAACCAAAGTTTGCCCATTACAAGGAGATTTTAAAACAACACTCATTTTTTCCATTTTGTCCTTAGGAACAGTTGTTATGTTAACACAAACTTCTTTCAAAGTACTTACGTCAAATGCCGTTTTGTTAAGTCCACTAATTACAATGGGAAAATCAGTTGCACTTTTCCCTTCAATTACAGCTCCATCATTTGCAGCATTTGTATAAGTTGTTTCAGTGGTAATGTCCAAGTAAGTTCCACCACCATCCCAAAACAAATCTATCTCTCCATCAATATTCCCACAAATAGATTCGTCGGAAGGAGATGAAGATAATAATATTGGATTAGGATCAATTAAAACCGCTTCTGCAGTATTCGTACATAAATTATTATCAGTAACAGTTACTGTATGCGTGCCAGCAGAAAAAGCTTTCCAGCTACTATCAGAAGACAATCCGCTTCCCCAATTCCATTGATAAGGAGCTGTACCACCATTTGCACTTGCATGCCCTTCTCCATTGGCATCACCAGCACAAAATGGGTTAATTTCAATTTCTATAGTTGCAAAAACTGGGTTTGGTGGTAACACATCAAACGTACAAGTTCCTACATTTCCATCATCGTCGGTAACAGTTACGGTATAGGTATCTTGTGCTAAATCCAATTCATCGTGTGTACCATAATTTAACAGTCCGCCACCTGTTCCACCAGAAGACCATACAACGTTTAATGGTTCAGCTTCCAAACAAAGCGGAAGCATTACTTGAACTTGCAAATCTGCTCCAGCACCTGGTGTGTTGCCACATTCCAATGCTTTAATTTCTGTGATTGCACATGTAACCAACGAAGGTGGTCTTACATATTCTATTCCTAAGGCACCAGGCTCTGCACACCAATTGGTATAGCTAAAAGGTAAGTTATAAGGGGATCCAGGAACATACCCAGCTGGATTCTGACCCATAGACGGATACAAATCTCCATCATCATCCGGATTGGAAGGTAATCCTGCAGGACAAAATAAATCACATCCATTAAATTCATAATACATACCAGCAGCACCACCACTTACGTCGTATACGCTAGTACCACCGCTAACTGGGGCGATAATAACACCACCACCACCCCCGGCACCAGAGCCAAAACCGGCGACTCCAGTTGAGGCGACGCCTACACCACCACCAGCGTAAGTTAATTTTAAATTGATTAGGAATTAAAAACTTGAAAAAGTAATACGCCTGCGGAGACCCCGGCGTCTGAAACTCCAGCCGAAACACCCACCCCCGAACCTACATCA
>JABSPQ010000166.1 GCA_013214205.1 Flavobacteriales bacterium | reverse complement strand
TTTTTGATAAGCCACTCTCTTTCCATAAGTCAATATGCGTTTTTTTCTCGTCTTCTAAAATCATGATCTATTACTTTTTTATGATCACAAATCTAAATGCACTTTATTGAATATGAAATACGGGGTTGGTAGGATGCTTACGATGGTATCTGTGTATCTTGCTTGTATAGATCTTGCTAGCCTGATTGTTTCTCTTGTTTTTCAAGGTATTCTATGTTCTGGCCTGTTAATATAACAACCCTCATACTATCATTTTTAGCACTCACTAAACTTCGTTTATGATTCTTCTCGGTAGCTTTTAATTTTTTTAGCATAATTCTTGTTCTTACGGAGCGCTATATTTAGTGAAGTTGTTTTTTGATCTTTTTCTTTTCGAAGCTGTTCCAATTTAAGCTTCTCTTGTTTAATTGATTCCGTTACAGCTAAATATTCAACATTGTGTGCTTCATGATCTCGTTCCGTTTTATCGATCTGTTCTTTATGGTCAGTCACGTCAGCTTTATGTTTTTCTGCTTCTTTTTTATGGAAGGATATTCTGTCTTCAATTACGTCTGTAAAAAGAGCTGCACTAATAGTTAGTGCGCCGAGCAATGTAGGTAGTGCAACACCTAAGTATTTAGGTTTCTGATACCATGGTAATTGATAATCTTTTACCTCTTCGGTGAACTTTTCTTTTTCAGCCTTGTTTCTGGCAATCTCCGATTCAATTCTTAATAATTCAGGATCTTGTTTATCTTCCTTGCACATAATATTGGTTTGAATAATGATTAATTATCAGTAAGAGTTAAAATTACTGACAGGTGTAAATACTTGTCGCGATATAGTTGAACCTCTTAGTGTAATGTAATTAGCTGTAAAATGTCAGTGCCTTGAGAAAAGCTAATGGTAGTTAGTAATTGAACGTAAACCAAAGTCACATAGCAGCATATATTTGCTAAAACTTAAAATGCACAAACAGCCGCCCCCAGTTCTTGCCATCTTTTTCCATGCGGTGATACTTGTTTTTAATGTGTTTTTGCTCTAGAAAGCGAATTACCTTTTTTTTGAGTTGGCCACTGCCTTTTCCTGGAATTATCTCAACTAGTTTAATCTTTTTATCCAGTGCTTCTTCAATAATATCCTCTAAGGCCTTGTCTATTTTCCAGCCTTTATTAAAGATTTCGTGTAAGTCGAGTTTAAGTTTAGCCACGGTGTTCGATTTAATGTAGTTTAAAGATCATGTTTTGGGTGCGTAATCCAATTCTACCTGTTGAATTTATAGAGTCTCTTTTGTTTGATTTAAATGTCACCCATTCTAATAACTGTCTTGCTCCTCACAGAATTCACCAAGTGCCTTTCTTGAATCACCAAATACTCCGCATTAGAGAAAAAATCATCCATAACCTGTTTACTTGGGAACTCGATAGTAAACACCCTATTGATCTCATTATCCGATTTAGAAGCTAGCACTTCCGCAATCTTAAAATCATAACCAAAAGAGCCACCAACCGAATGCAAGATAGGCGTCATAGCCGTTCTGTACTTGTCGTATTCTTCATCATCCGTTACATGAAGCCCCATAATTCTTTCATACGCCATAATATCCTTCTGTTTAAGTTCTTTTAATCGCTTTTGATAGACTATGCCATGCAACATCAAAACCTCGCTATAGAGCGCTAAAGTAATGCAAATGCTGATTGTTGTATTGCAAATATTAACCTTGTCTTCCTTCAGAAGGACTTAACACTTAAACACCTAAAACTTAAAGCATATCTTTACCCTCCAACCAACCCTGCATAAAATGCAAACAAAACTTCTCTATGTAATCCTAGCGGCAATCATCCTATTCAGTTGTGGTTCCGATAAAGCAGAAACCACCGTTCCTCATTACGATGTAATAGTAGTGGGTGCAGGTGCATCTGGTATGTACGCTGCTTACCATTTGAATGAAAGCGGAGTTAAAGTAAAGGTTCTTGAAGCTAATGCAACACACGGGGGTAGAGCGCAATATGATAGAGGGTTTTCTGGTGGATTTGTGGAGGTAGGTCCTGAAGAAATATACAGTTCACCCGATTATCCGACACCCGTTAGAGAGCAAGCATTGGGTTGGATGAAAGACGAAGCCGTAACCGATGGCTACGATATTGACAGCATAGAAATAAAGGGAGATAGCGTGTTCTTTGCACGTGAGTATTGGGATCTCTTGCCAGATAGTGGACAGTTTACAGTTGATTTATACCGCGACCTTCACCTGTGGGATTCTACCTTGCTTCATGAGTTTAGGGGGAATTTAGAGAACAAGAACATCGTATACATGGTAAACGGCAAACGTTTCAATGCTGAGGACGACGACCAGTACCAGATAGCAAGAGATGCTTTAGCTGAGATTTACGAATACGAAGGGCCCGACATCACTTACACCGACATCTTAAAACTAAATGGTGTCGATTCTGGCAGCGTTACTTGGTCGTTGATAGAGTCGTTTTATGGGGCAGGGTTGTACGCTACATCGTTGAATCGAATATACAGCAATCAGGGGGCGGGAGATTGGGAGTATGGCGGAGATAAAACCTATTATGTCGATTTGCCCTACAAGGACTTTCTGGACACGCTTTACTTCCATGAACTTCACGATGCGAAACTGATCACTTACAATTCGCCTGTAACCAAGATTGATTACTCTGCCGACACCATAATTGTTACTGATAAAAACGGCGAGGATTATACTGCCAATCAGGTTGTAGTTACGGTTTCCGTGGAGGTGTTGAAAAGCGAGGTCATAGAGTTTGTTCCAGCACTTCCAAAGGAAAAGGTAACTGCATACAACGGTATGGCTATGGACATTGGCTGGAGGATGTATTTAAAGTTCAACGAACCTATCTGGGACAAAGACGATATTGGCGAGATCTTCAATGCAGGTTATTCCAGCCGTTGTTGGGCACCTACTAGGTACAGAAGGGAAGGTGCAACGGATGAAAACGTATTGGTATGTTATGTAATGGGCGAAAGAGCCGAGTACTTAATGCAGCCAGATGTCAACGAAGAAGAGGTGGTGTTGAGCGAACTAGACGCTGTATTTGGTGGCACAACTGCCACGGATAACTTCATTAGCTCGTTTTCTGTAAAGTATGGCGACAACCCTTACATAGGAGGAATATACACCTATCCCACAAAAGGGATGTATCCTGCGGAAGGGTTAAGCATTAGGGAAGTGTTGGCTCAGCCAGTAGAAGACAAATTGTTTTTTGGAGGTGAAGCCACAAATAATGCCCATAACTCCACAGTATTTGGCGCCTTAGAAACAGGCTTGAGATGTGCGGAGGAAGTTATTTCTGTCAATGCGAAGTAATTAACTGCCTTGTGTCTACAATGAATTGCATCCTTATTGAATCTGCACTTTTACTATATTTATAATCCTTTAAAAATAAAGCACGAAATAATGCAAAATAAGTTAGTATCTCTTTTCTTAATAGTGTCTGTAGTAGCTGCTAGTTGTGGTTCTGAACCAAAAGTAGAAGTTGCAAAAGCAGACTATGATGTAATTGTTGTTGGTGCTGGTGCAGCAGGTATGTATGCGGTATATACGCTCAATAGGGCAGGTATTAAAGTTAAGGTTTTAGAGGCTTCTAGTACGCACGGTGGTAGAGCTCAAAACAACAAAACGTTCGGTGATGGATTTGTTGCAATTGGACCAGAAGAAATTTACAGTTCACCAGACTTTCCTGTTACCCTAAGAGATCAGGCGCTTGCTAGTATTAAAGCGGAAGTAGAAGAGGATGGTAGCGATTGGTCTACGATGGAAATTAAGGGTGATGAAGTGTTTATTGATGGAGAGCTTTGGGACGAATTACCAGATAGTGGCCAGTTTAAAATTGATTTGTACGCTGACCTTTACGCATGGGATTCTACCAAATTGCACCCGTTCGAATTGGGTACTGAAACAGACATCGCAATGTTTGAGGATAGAAGAAATAAGAATCCAGAGGAGTGGAGAGAGTGGCCTTTTCACGGTCAAAACGATTATGATGAGCAGGAATTTCATTTGAAATTAAAGAACATCGTTTACATGATTGATGGTAAATTAACCAACGCGGAAGACGACGATACTTACATCGAAGTAGCGAATGAATTCAGTGAGATCATTTACGGTTACGAAGGGCCAGATATTTCTTACACGGAAATCTTAGCGAAAGCGGGTATTGATTCTGGAAGTACGAAATGGTTAATGATGGAAGATATCTTTGGTACAAGTATTAGTGCTTCTTCATTAAATAGGCATTTCTCCAATCAAGGTCATGGTGGCTGGGGAGCTGGTGGTGGTCATGTTTTTTTAGCTGATTTACCTTACAAGGATTTCTTAGACACGCTTTACTTCCATGAAATTCATGATGCCGATTTAATTCAGTACAACTCGGCTGTAGAGAAGATTGATTACACTGGTGATTTGGTATCTGTACTCGATGAAAATGGAGATACATATACTGCCAACCATGTTATCTCAACGGTTTCTGTTGAAGTATTGAAAAACGGCATTATAGAGTTTGTGCCTGCGTTGCCAGCTAAAAAGGTAGCAGCCTTTAACGGTATGCAAATGGATGCTGGTTGGAGAATGTATTTAAAGTTCAAAGAGCCTATTTGGGACAAGAAGGAGATTGTTGAAATAATGAGTTTTGGTAAAGCTTGCAGATGCTGGGTACCTGCCAAGTGGAGAGGCGAGGGCGTAGGCGATCCTAACGTACTTACCTGTTACATTATGGGCGAAAGAGCCGAGTACTTAATGGATCCAGAAGTAGATTTAAACGAGACTGTTTTAAAAGAGCTAGACGTTATTTTTGGCGGCACTACAGCCTCAGATGCGTTTATTGAGAGTTTCCACATGAACTACAAAATGAACCCATACATAGGTGGTGTGTACACGTACCCAACTAAAGGCATGTTCCCGAAAGATGGCCCTAGTTTGCGACAAGTTTTAGCAGAGCCAGTAGGCGATAAATTATTCTTTGGTGGTGCAGCAACAAATCATGCACACGCATCCACTGTTTTTGGAGCCATGGAGTCGGGTTTAAGAACCGCCCAAGAGATTATCGCTCTTAAGAAGAAGTAGTAGCGAAGCCCACGAAAGATCGTCATCCTTCTATGTTGAAATCTTAATTATATTTTGATTTATTCTTAAATCATTTGTTGTTGTTGTGCTACCAAATTATGTAGCCGTGCAACCGACCTATTAAAATAAGTTGACTGATTTTATACAGTTAGTCGACAAGTCAAGACCGTTGCAAAAGCCTAACAAATGAATTATAGACTTATTTATTGGAAATATTGCTCAATATTGATCTTTCAACCTGTTAATATTTGAGCATAACGCCATTTATTGCGCTATTTTCTTGTTAGATTCCTCAATTAGA
>JABSPQ010000165.1 GCA_013214205.1 Flavobacteriales bacterium | reverse complement strand
TCTAATTGAGGAATCTAACAAGAAAATAGCGCAATAAATGGCGTTATGCTCAAATATTAACAGGTTGAAAGATCAATATTGAGCAATATTTCCAATAAATAAGTCTATAATTCATTTGTTAGGCTTTTGCAACGGTCTTGATGTAGAAATAAACTCTATCGGATACCTCCTCTCCTGCTAGGGTACGACCGTCCCAACTTGTTTCTACACCAGACCATTGGTAAAGTTTTTCACCCCAACGGTTAAAAATCATTCCTTTCAGTTTGCAGATGTTTCTGTAGCTTACCATGAATTTATCGTTTACATCGTCGTCGTTGGGCGTAAACACATCGGGCACTTCTAACATAGGACTTGCCTCCACAAAAATTATTCTGGAGGTAGAATCAGGGCAAAAGTTATTGTCTTTGATTACCAATAACTGCATTGTGTAGTACATATTATTATTCGGTTCCAATATCGTTTGTACAGTTGCTACTTGATCAAAATACTGTACGTCTGCTGGGTCATTGTTATTGGTTAATACCCAATAGACATTGTCATAAGCTCCGTAACTAGAATCCACAAACTCTGCTAAAAACGGAGTAAACCCAAAGGTATCTTCGGGGATCTCAATTATTGCTCTAATTGAATCTGGCCGAACAATTGAATCGAACGCAATAGCTGTACACTCATTGGCATCTGTTACTATTAGGCTATATTCCATAGTGTCTATTGTTCCACATAGACCAGCTATATTTTGTAAAGCTGAATTATTGCTCCATTGGTAAGTGTAAGCACCAGTTCCACCAATTGGCAAAGACTGTAATGTGCCATCGCAGCTTTCGTAGCACATAGGCTGAAGAAGGATTAGAGACACTTCTAAAAGAATTGGATCGGTTACCTCGCCTTGACTTGTTGCAGTACAGTTGTTGTCGTCTGTTACAGTTACCCCATCCGTACCAGATGGTAGGTTGGTTGGGCTTGATACGGTTTATCCGTCATCCCATAAATATTAGTAAACAGTAGCTATAACACCTCCATTTACGTAGCGGTAATGGTTGCCAATGAATCTTCGAGACAGAGATTTTGTGCATCTGTTACGGTTACCGTTAAAAGCGTTAGTTCATACACTATCTTGTTATCACTAAGCGGGCAATTGCTGGCGTCCAATACATCAATAATTACCAATCCAGTGTCTAATCGAGTAATGTCATAATCTCCTGCATTACCACCTCCATTTGTACCTGTAGACCAAATAAACGTATAAGGCTCCAAGCCATTAGAGATTGTTGCAGTAGCCGTTCCATCTTTTAAATCGAAACAAGTAACGCTGTCCACTGTCAAAGTAACTGTTGGCCTATCAGGGTTAATCAAAGTTGAATCTGTACTAGTAATACAACCATTTGCATCTGTTACTTCTACGGTATGGTTTGTTGCCGACAGGGTGTCGATAGTAATTAAAGCACCTCCTGATGGAGACCAAGCATAAGTGTAGGCACCAGTTCCTCCGATTGGGTCGGCGGTTAATGCACCATCGTCGTCGTCGCAGCTTGGTGCAATAGCATTGATTAAATTGACATATAAAGAATCTGGATCTGCAAGCACTTGTTCGCATGTAGTTCCCCAACCATTGGCGTCTGTAATGGTTGCTGTGTAAGTACCAGACGATAAGCCAGAAACTGCCGATGCTGTTCCTAGTGTGTCGTTCCAAAGAACGGTGTAATTTGGCGTTCCTCCGCTTGGCGTAGTAACTACATCGCCATCTGTACCATTAAAACATAGTGGTGCTGTTCCTCCGCACGACGTGGTTACAGCAGATGTTGGATTACTGTTTTCCCATGCGATGGACATGTTGCGATACCATGTGAGTACGACTTCGCTTGGTGGTTTAAAAATGGAGAAGCTAAAGTGACGTACAGTGCTAAGGAAGTGGGAAACAATTATGACGAGCACAAGACAATTGAATCCGACGAATGGTTTTTTATCGACTATGTTGGAAGGAAATTAAGATGAAGCACCTATAAGTATTAAGGAAGAAAATGTAAAGTGTTAAGTAAGAATAGGTTTTAGCCGAAGGACTTCACACTTAACATTTTCTTACTTCCTTACTTCCATTTACCTGATAATAGTAACCGTGCCTTTGTTGCCAAGGTATTCTTTACCATCACAACCGATTGCGTCTATTAAGTAGAAGTAAACTCCATCGGGTACTTCTTCTCCGGCGAATGTTCTGCCATCCCAGCCAGTTTCGACACCATCCCATGCGAACAGTTTCTCTCCCCAACGGTTATAGATTTGTCCCGAAAGGCTGCATATATTCAAATAGGTTACCATGAACTTATCGTTGTAATTATCTCCATTTGGTGTAAATACATCTGGTATCGACAAAAAGGAGCCTGCTTCCACAACTACATATGCAGTATCAACTTCGGGGCAATAACCATCTCTTGAAATCTGCAATATTATTTCGAATGAAATCGTAGTAAAGGTTGT
>JABSPQ010000164.1 GCA_013214205.1 Flavobacteriales bacterium | reverse complement strand
CAGAAACACATTCTTTTCCTTGCTTTATCAATGTTCCAACGATTTGTTCAGGGCTGTAATCCTCTTTCAGGAGTCTCTCCACTTCAAGGTGGATTAGAGCGGTGAATCTCTTATGCTTGTGCTTTTCTTTTTGAGGTTTTGCATACTTATAAGTTGCTAATTCATGCTTGTAATCGTTATTCCTTGCATCAGAATTGCGTTTCAATTCTCTGCTTACAACTGGCTTGTTTTTCCCAATAGCTTTGGCTATCAGAGCTTGATTGTAACCTTACTTGAGCATACAAGAGATTGTATATCGTTGATTAAAGGTAATATGTGCCATGCAACTTCTTGTTTTCCGATCTACAGCAGTATGGTTAATATTCCATCGAAACAGCAAGAGAAATGGTTCTCTTTTTGTTTCGATAATTTACACTTAACGCAGCAAATCTGAAAGTTGCATTTATTACTTGAATTTAAGTCAAGAAGAAAACGGCCGAAACACTTTTGGTACAGAAAAATTTGATTGAAGAGAAAAACAGAGACATTGTTGATAGTATTAGGTATGCGAGAAGGATACAGAAGGCTATTTTGCCAAACGATAGGGTTGTAAAAGAGCTTTTAGACAACTCTTTTATCTTGTATTTGCCCAAGGATATTGTGAGCGGATATTTTTATTGGGTGGCAAAAACGAAGAATAAAATTTTATTTGCAGCTGTAGATTGTACAGATCATGGTGTGCCAGGTGCCTTTATGAGTATTGTTGGCAACACAATTTTAAATGAGGCCGTAAATGAAAAAGGACTTGATTCGCCTGCCGAAATTTTAGAATATGTTGATGTTAAAATCAACGAAACGTTGCGAGACGAAAACGAAATGTTTTCGATAAATGATGGAATGGATATGGCTTTGTGTGCCTTAGATCGACAAAGGAATGTGCTTGAATTTGCAGGAGCTTACAATCCGCTTTATATTGTTAGGGATTCGGAACTGACTGAAACTAAAGGTTCTAAAAGGTCACTGGGAGCCAAAGATGATTCCAAGCAATTTGAGAATCATCAATTTGAAGTAAAAAAAGATGATGTGATCTTTGTTTTCTTCGACGGATTTGCCGATCAATTCGGTGGTGAAAAAGGCAAGAAATTTAAATACAAACAGTTCAAAGAATTGCTCGTAAAAATTCAAGAACACTCTATGAACAATCAAGGGAAATTACTCGAAAAGCGTTTTAACTCTTGGAAAAACGATTTAGACCAACTCGACGATGTGGTTGTTGTTGGAGTAAAAGTTTAGCGACAATTTTAGTTGTTCAGAAACCAGCCTAAACACAAACCTTATCTATTCATTCTGCGTATTAAGTAGGCATCGTTTTACTTATAAAATACTCCTCGATAGATTGAGAACATGATCAAGTTTGTACTCACAAATATTTTTTTAATAATAATCTTAAGTAATGCGCTAGCTCAAGATTATAGGCTCATTGATTCCATATCGATGAAAATCAATACCGCTAAAAGTCCAGAGAAGGCGGTTGGATTTTTTAACGAAATGGCCAGAGCCTACTTATGTTGCCATTACGATTCGTCTAAAATGTTCGCTGAAATTGCTCTTTTAGAAGCTCGAAACACGGATAATATTGATGAATCGTTAGATGCCATGTTCATATTGGCTCGAATTCAGATGAGCGAAGGTCATTTCGCTAGATCTAATTACTATCAAGTTCAGGCGTTCAACATGAGCACCGAAAAACAAAACAAGCGAGGTTTGGCCTTGTCGCAAGCCTATTTAAGCCAGTTAGATCTCTTGTCAAACCATATAGGGCAGGCTAAAACGAACTTGAATGCATCCAACGATTTAATGGATCAAATTAAGTTAAGAGAAGTGAATGCCGTGTATTTTGAAAATTACGCCATGTATCTACAGCATGAAAATAAGCTTGATAGCGCTGTTTATTTTCAGCAAAAGGCGTTTAAGCTCTTTGAATATATTGATGATAAGGCTGGAATGGCAAGGATTTTAAATAATATAGGAGAGCTGTATAAGCTAGACAGGTACTATGAAATGAGCTTGTATCAGCATCTGCTCGCACTTAAAATTTATAAAAAATTGAAGCATCAAGAAGGTGTTGCCTATTCGTTGCTGCATGTGGGCGAAGTATATTATGAAATAAGGGATTATCAGAAAGCAACAGAAAACCTTTTTGGTTCTCTCGATCTGTTTGTGCAGCTGGGTAATCATCGGGGTAGAGCGCATTGTTCTAGGGCAATTGGTAAGGTATATCAAGATAGAAATAACAATTACAAAGCGATGGAATATTACTTGAAAGCGCTAAGCTTTTTGGGTGATTTGGAAGACAATTCGTTAATAATATTAGTTCTGCAAGATCTTGGAAATGTATATATCGAATTGAGCAAACCAAGCAAAGCCATGCATACATTGAGTAGGGCGCTGCTTATTTCGGAAGAACAGGAGGACGAAAAGGCAATTGCTATCAACCTTAATTTAATCGGATTACTTTATCTGTCTAAAGGAGAGGAGGATAAAGCTTTAGAAAGCTGCGAGAAATCGTTGACGATCTTTAGGCAGTTAAGAATTTTGAGCGGAATTTCTAAAGCAGCCGGAAACGTTGGGAAAATCTTATTCGAGCAGAAAAATTATAATAAATCACTGGAATATTTGAACATAAGTTTAACGTCGGCCAAGTTTTTGGGCAACATCGACTTTACAGATACCTACGATATGATGGCTCGGATTTATGCATTAAAATTAGATTACAAAAAGGCATACAGGTGCAAAATGCTTCACGAATCGGCACAGGACAGTGTAATGCAACTGTTAAACGTTAGAGAAATTTTAGAACTAAGCGCAAAATTTGAAAACGATAAAAAGGAAAAAGAAATAGAGTTGCTTAGAAAAGACAAAGAAATTCAAGCGTTGGATTTGGATCAGCAGGCATCGAGATTGGGAGAGCAAAAAATAATGATATTATTGGGTATAATTGGCGGAATATTGCTCATTTCTGTGGTTATACTGTTATATAGTCGCAACAGAAATGGCATCCGACAAAATACTGAGATCAATGCTCAAAAAGGAATAATTGAAGATAAAAACAAAAACATTATCGATAGTATTAGATACGCTCGCCGAATTCAACAGTCTTTTCTACCCACGAAAGAAATGATGTCGGAACTACTCCCCAACTCCTTTGTGTTTTTTCAACCGAAAGATATTGTATCAGGAGATTTTTATTGGTTGGATGAAAAAGATGGGAAAATATTTTTTGCTGTTGTGGATTGTACTGGGCATGGTGTGCCAGGTGCGCTAATGAGCGTGGTAGGATACAATCATTTAAATTCGGCACTAAACATGAAAGGCTTAGTAAAGCCATCCGAAATCCTCGATTCGTTAAATGAGGATGTAAATAATACGATGAGTCAGAAAAAGAATACGATGGCCATTCGTGATGGAATGGACATTACATTAATCAGTTTGGATCTTAAAACCCTTAAACTCGAATTTTCTGGAGCGAATAATCCGATCTATATTATTAGAAATGGAAAAATTATAAAAACCAAGGGCGACAAACAACCTATTGGCTCGTACGCGGGTACCGAGACATTTTCTTTTAGCAATCATGAAATACAATTAATAAAAGGAGACCAGATATATATGTTTACAGACGGTTATATCGATCAATTTGGTGGTCCTAAAGGAAAAAAGTTAAAATCGAAGAAATTTAGATGGATCTTAGTAGAAGGATGTAGCCAACCTATGATTGCTCAAAAAGACAATGTTCACAATAAATTTAGGGCTTGGCAGGGGCCACAAGAACAGGTTGATGACATTCTATTAGCCGGAATTAAGGTGTAACATTCATTATAACATTTGAAGAGAGTAAGTTGAACAGAAGAAAAGTGATATTTAAGGTTAATTTTGACCTAAATTATAAAAGTACCAGGGACATTTTGTTCGCTTTTGAAGCCTATAAAAGTGAATCTTTTATGAAGCGTTTGCGTTAATGATGCTCGATCAGACTACAACATAGAAAATAGACTATGACTTTATATAATCAATTGAAAATGAAAAAAATATTTTATAGCTCATTTGCTGCTAATTACGATAAATACTTATTGTCCATATTGCTCATATGTACGTTTAGTATTAATGTGTGTAATGCGCAGGATGACAAGGAACTAAAAGCTATGACACGCGAGGCAAATATGCTTTTCGAAGAAATGGATTATTCCACCGCATTTTATTTTTATACTAAGTTGGATAGTTTAGAACCGGGAAATTCAACCTGTCAATACAGAATAGGAGTTTATTATGCAGTTTCATACAACGAGAAAACAGAAGCAATTCCATATCTCGAATATGCTTTAAAAAACATGGATCCTCAAGAATTTCCTTTCGAAGGAGATTACTATTTAGGCATGGCATATCATTTTGACCTTCAATTTGAAAAAGCAATAGTTCATCTTAAAAAGTATTTAGCGATCATTGAAAGAGACGTATATGAATCTAGTAAGGTGAAAAGATTAATAGAGAATTGTGAAAACGGGAGAGAATTAATTAAAAAACCTATTGATGTTGCAATAAGAAATCTTGGTCCAGAAGTTAATTCTAAATACACCGATCATTCTCCCTTTATCTCGGCCGATGAGGGAACTTTAATCTTTACGTCTAGGCGTGAAGGAAGTAAAGGTGGCATCTTGAACGATGATGGGCAATATATGGAAGACATATATATGTCGAAGAAAGTGAATGATAGCTGGGCGAAGCCAGTAAACTTGGACAACGTTAACTCAAAAGAAATGGATGCTTGCGTTGGTGTATCAGTAGATGGGCAGAAATTGTTTATTTACATCGCTGGTAAAGGTGGTTCAGATATATACATGTCGGAACAAGACGGTGAAAATTGGTCGGCACCAGTAAAGTTGAACAACAAAATAAATACTTCTAAATACAACGAAAACAGTGCTTCGCTTTCAGCAGATGGTAATATGTTGTATTTCTCGAGCGATAGGCCAGGAGGATATGGTGGTTTTGATATTTATGCATCCAAAATGCTTCCTACAGGCGATTGGGATGTTGCGAAAAACTTAGGGCCAAAAGTAAATTCGAAATACAACGAGGACAGTCCGTTTATTCACCCCGATAATAAAACCCTTTATTATAGTTCGAACGGATTTAACTCTATTGGAGGGAATGATATTTTCTTTGCCAAATTAGAAAGTGACCGTTGGACATCTCCAACCAATATTGGTCATCCTATTAATACTCCAGGAAACGACAACACCATTGTTATTTCTGCCAACAACAAACACGCTTATTTTACTGCCGAAAGAAAAGGTGGATATGGCGGCAATGACATTTATGTTGCCACATTGCCAGAAACAGGATCGGATGCATTAACATTGGTAAAAGGGATTATTACCGATAGTGAAAGTGGAAAGCCTATTAAGGCGAGTATTAAGGTATACGATAAAGAAACCAAACATCGAATTAACTATGTGTATTCGCCTAATCCTGAGACGGGTACGTATATGATGATTTTCTCGCCAGGTAAAAATTACGACATGGTAATTGAGGCGGAAGGATATTCGAACTATTTAGTAAATATTTATATCCCAGATCAAAAGCACTTCTATGAACTTACTCAAGTAATTGAACTGAGTAAAATTGCACCATCCAGCGACGCTGAAGCAGGGGAGATTATTACAGTTAAAAGTACGATCATAGACTACATTGGCGAAGAACCAGAAAATACGAATAGCGGTGATGGCTTTGAAGCTAAAATGAAAACGGAAAGTGAATACGACGACTTAGTAAACATGTTGGAATTAATTATTTTCAATACGGATTCTATGGCGCTAAGTAACTTGGACGATGAAGTAGAAAAAATTGGTAATGAGGAGGGTAAAGTAGAGGAGGAGCCTAATTATGATTTTCTACTAGGAATGCTAGAAACTGTAATTGAAACAACCGATTCCATGGCTTTAGAAAATTTGGATAAAGTTTTAGAAACAGAAGTAAGCGTCAAAAAATACTTGTATAAGAATAGAGACACTACTTCCGAAGGTGTGAATTATGGAGGAACAACGGTTCAAATTCTTGGAAAAGTTGATGTAAACGAAGGAGAGAAAATAAAAGCTGAACAAAGAGAAAATAAAGCTGCCGAAAGAAGAGCGGATGAAAGAAAGGCAGAACGAGACAGAATAAAGGCTTTATTTATGGATGAAGCAGGCATACATGACGAAACAATAGAGGCAGTGGCGGTACAAGAGCCTGTAAAAGAAGAGGTGGTTGAGGAGCCTGTAAAAGAGCCCGAGCCAGATCCGGAACCCGAACCAGTGGTGAAGGTGGTAGAGTTTGAGAAACTATATGCCATACAGTTTGTGCACAACAGTTTCGACCTTACCCCAAACAGTAAAAAAACATTGGCCAAATTATTGGATATTCTTACTCAAGATAATTCGATTAAGGTAGAATTACATGGCCATGCGGATAATGTAGGTGAGGATGATTTTAACATGAAATTATCGGAAAAAAGATCCATGGCCATTTTGAAATACTTCGATCAAAGAAAAATAGATTCGGTTAGAATTAAAGTATTTAATTTGGGTGAGAAAAAACCAGCTACGTCTAACGATACAGAAGCTGGTAGACAAAAAAACAGAAGAGTAGAAGTGAAATTGAGTAGATAAAATTGAAAAATTTACTACATAGAGGGATACGTTGTTGCGGTTTAATTATTGCGGTAATTTTTATGTCTTATAGTTCGGCATTTAGCCAAACCTATAAAGACCATGAGATTAAAGCAGCCTTTATAATCAACTTCGGTAAATTTATTGAATGGCCTGCTTCTTCGCTTGCTGATAACCGTTTTGTAATTGGAATTTTAGGTCCCGACTACTTTAAAGGCACGATGCAAATAATGGTGCGAAATAAACGGATTGGTAGTAAGGAAGTTTTTGTAATTAACTTTATAACTACCGACGAGATTCAAAAATGCCACATACTGTTCGTTCATCCAGATATGATTAGCCAAATGGATGAAATCAACAAAAAAGTGGGTAAATTCCCTACCTTAATAGTGAGTAATTATAATAATTTTTGCGTGCTGGGTGGAATGATTAACCTCATTAAAAAACCAAATGGTTACGGTTTTGAAATCAATAAGAAACTGGCCGAAGGCAAAGGTCTTAAATTGAGTTCCTGGCTATTGCGGCTGGCTAGAGTGATAGAATAGATTTAATACATGTTCGTTAACCTAAATGACATATCAATCAAGTACAAGATGATGTTCATCATCTTGTTCATCTTTATTGTTACGGGGATATTCACCACTGCCGTAATGGTTACTTACGATATACACGCTTCTAAACAAAAGATGGAGGTAGATCTCCGGTTTTTGGCCGAAACCATTTCAACAAATAGTTGGGGTGCACTTAGCTTTTTTAATCCGCAAGATGCCGAAGAATCATTAAAATTACTTGCCGCGAATACGGATATTGTTGAGGGTAGAATTTATGACAAAGACTTAAAATTATTCGCTTACTATACAAGAGACGATAATAAGGTGCCAGACCAGGTATCTGAAATGAGAATTGAACGAAGCGTAGTTAATTTTGATGATGAATACTTAGTAGCAAGCGAACCTATTAATTACGATAATGAATTTTTAGGAGTAGTATCAATCGTTTCAGACATGAAGAGCATTGATGAAAGGATCAATAAATACTTTGAGATTATTGCCATTGTATCCAGCCTTACCTTGGCATTTGTGATTGTACTCTCGTTATTTATGCAAAAAATCATCACCAAGCCAATTTTACAATTGGCTAAAACAGCCACTCAAATTTCTAAAGATGGCAACTATTCCATTAGAATTGAAGACAACCGTAAGGATGAAGTGGGCGTATTAGTCAAGGAGTTCAACAATATGATATCTCACGTTCAAATAACCAATAACCACCTTAAGGCATCAAAAGAATTGGCAGAAGAATCAATGCTGGTTAAAGAACAATTTTTAGCCAATATGAGTCATGAAATAAGAACGCCGCTAAATGGAATTATGGGATTATCGGATGTGCTCATCAACTCTAAAATGAATGCAGAACAAACTGGTTATTTAAATGCAATTAAATCTTCTTCCTATTCGTTGTTGGTAATTATCAACGACATATTAGATATTTCTAAGTTGGAGGCGGGTAAACTAGTGTTTGAAGAAACCGAATTCAATCTCGAAAAATCAATCGACTCTGTAATTGGGATTTTAGATTTTAAGCTGATTAACAAAAGCGTTATGCTTACAAAAGAGCTTGATGAAAACCTGCCTATAAATGTTATTGGTGATTCGGTTAGGCTCAATCAGATTTTACTAAACCTTGTGGGCAACGCAATTAAATTTACCGAGCAGGGTAAAATAACGGTTGGGGTTGTTGTATTATCAAAATCAGATGATAAAGTTGAACTAGAAATGTATGTAGAGGATACAGGAATAGGTATTGCAGATGAGCAAAAACAAAAAGTATTCGAAAGCTTTACCCAAGCAAAATCGAGCACTACACGTAAATATGGTGGAACGGGATTGGGGCTTACCATTGTTAAGAACTTGGTTGAGATGCATGGAGGAATTATCAAGTTAGAAAGTGAAGAAGGAAAAGGGTCGAAGTTTACGTTTAACCTCGCTTATAAAGTGCCAGAGGAAAGTAAAGTGAGAAGAGAAGTATTGGATGTTGCCCCTGCACAAAGAAATTTGGAAAATGTACGGATTTTAGCTGTTGAGGATAACCCAATTAATCAAATGCTCGTTAAGAAAGTATTATCGGATTGGAAAGCAGATTTTGAAATTGTTGGTGATGGTAAAAAGGCGGTTGAAAGTATGGAGATGAATGATTACGACATTGTATTAATGGATATTCAAATGCCTATAATGGACGGTTATACGGCTTCTACACATATTAGAAAGATGGCCGCACCAAAAAATGAAGTACCGATTATTGCATTAACAGCACATGTTACTTCTACGGAAAGAGATAAATGCTTGAGTTTTGGGATGTCGGATTATATTTCAAAGCCCTTTAAGCCAGCTGATTTATATAATAAAATTGTTGAAAATTTGGACGAAAATCAAAAATCGATATGAAGACTGAAACAAAGAAGTACACAGATTTAACTTATTTAAGAGAAGTAGGTGATGGTGATACCGATTTTATTATTGATTTAATTCAGACGTTTTTAAGCGTTACACTAGCGCACATATTAGAATTAGAACGATTGTTTAATGAAGGGGATTGGGTAGAGTTTAAACGTATGGCACATATAATGAAACCAAATGCGGAATCCATGGGGATTATGGAATTGAAGGAAGCGTATTTGAAAATTGATAATTTACCACCAAATGATGTTGGCATGTTCGTATCTCAAGAATTTATTACTAACTTGAAACAAGTTTACACCGAATCATTTATTGAACTGGAGCAAGATATAAAGTACTTATAGCAGATCTTATGAATTGTATTGTAATAGAAGATAGTGAAGTTCAAAGGAAACTAATCTGTCATTATATAGAAAAAACAGATTATTTAACCTTTAAAAGAGATTTTGTTGATGCTGTGCAAGCAGTTAGTTATTTGCGCAACGAATCTGTTGATCTTATCTTCCTTGATATCAGTATGCCAGTGATGAGCGGAATGGAATTCTTAAAGTCTTTTGAAAGCGATGCTCAAGTTATTCTCTTTACAAGTCATGAAGAATATGCGCTCGAAGCTTTTGAGTACAACGTAATCGATTATTTGGTAAAGCCAGTATCGTATGCGCGTTTTATGAAAGCAGTTAATAAAGCGAGGGCAGGTTTTGAAAAAAATGACAACGAAGCTTCCGACGAAATTTTTGTTAAAGTAAATTCAGTTTTCGAAAAAGTAAACATCACAGAAATTCTTTGGATTGAAGCGTTGGCTGATTACGTTATTATTAACACCGATGAACGAAAGTATACCGTGTTGTCTTCAATGAAAAGCATTACTTCTAAACTTCCTTCAAAGGATTTTATGCGGGTTCATAGATCAAGCATTATTAGATTAGATAAAATCTCTAAAATTGATAACGGTGTTATCGAAATAGGCGGTAACAAGCTTATTGCCATAGGCAGATCGTATAAAAAAGAGGTAATGGAGCGATTAGTTACCATTTAATCGCCGAAATTACGCTAAGAAAGGGGCTCTAACAGGGTTTGAATTCCAATATATTACTCGAATACAGCGCTTTATCGTGTTTTTTCCAATAATCTTCAAATGTTTTTAACATTTTATTAACTATCTAAACCGTTGATACTAAGGGGTTGCGGCGAGTCGTTCCTCCGAAAGCCTAGTAAAATAAGGGGTTTTAGCATAAAGTATTTGTGTAGATGTTCTACAATGCCTATTTTCACTACTGTTTCGAAGCATTTACTATATTTAATTAATTGTTATAAAAAATATTACTATGAACAAAGCAGAATTAACAGAAGCGATAGCTTCAGCGGCAAATTTGTCAAAAGCAGATGCAAAAAGAGCATTGGAAGCTGTAATTACTTCAACTACTACATCTCTTGCGAAAGGTGATAGAGTATCTTTAGTCGGATTCGGTTCTTTCTCTGTTTCTAACAGAGCAGCGAGAAAAGGAAGAAACCCACAAACGGGTAAAGAAATTAACATACCAGCTAAAAAGGTTGTTAAATTCAAAGCAGGTGCTGATTTATCTGATAAGGTAAAATAAGCGTCTAAAAAACGTAAAGAAAGCGAGGCAATTTTGTCTCGCTTTTTTTTATTCAAAAATTTCTGATGACAAGGGATAGGATAAGCCTGAATAGTTTAGTAATTCAGCATTAATAGAACCTATCAAAATTTCGGCTTCAATTTTTACTGGTAAATGGTTTTTATCGTCGCTTACCCAAACCGTCATTTCTTCGCCTTCAGCAAAAATACTTCCCTCAATTAAGAACGTTGTAAATTTTATGGCGTTGAAAACCTTCCCATTCTTTAACTCAATTTCTTCTTTACCCATATATTTAATATAACTATCGAATATTTCTTCGTCGAGGATTATTTTTAAGGGAATCTCATCGTTGATTTTAGCATTCGAAAAATCTAAAGTTCGTGTATAGTAAATTAAAGTGACGGCATCGAATATACATTCGGTATATGCCAAAGTGTCTAGCTTTTCTGGCTCGTCTCCTTTCGTGCTTTTAGAATAAATCAATTCTTGATCGGCATCAAAAATGTAGTTGTTTGTATATTTTGAATTCCCTTCAGAGGCATCACGGTTAAATACATGTGGTCTTAAATTGGAAGTGTCTGCCTTCGACTGGTAAGTATCTCTTACTTTATACATCCAATCGTATTTTTTGTAAGTATATCCTTTGGCAATAAAATGAAATTGCGAATCTACTTGATAGGTGTTAAATTTGCTTCCACCAGCAGAAACCCATATAAAGCCCCAGTTGTAGAGTATTTCATATTCGATTTTTTCGCCGGCTTTAAAACAAATATTATCTGGTGTGCAACTTATTTGAGCAGCTAAAAATGAAGGGTTAGTTGCTGTGATCGACAGGGCAAGACACCCGGCCAAACTGATTTTTTTTATAAGTAGAGCTAGTCTAATAGTATAACCACTTTAGTGTTCGTATATGCATCATACGTTTTGAGCTCAGCTTTGATTTTTCGCTCCCACTTTTTCTGTTCTTTGGTATTGATATGATGGTTGGTCTCTTTGTCATATTTTTTTTGCTCCTTCCATAAAGCGTTTAAAGCATCATCAAATATAGGTTGAAGTTTAGTCTTAATGTTTTTTTGAGTAAAATGAAATTCAATAAGTTCCTTTCTTAGTTTTCGTGCAAAAAGTTCGGTGATGTGAAAATGGAATTGCTCGTGGAGCAGTAAAGCATCCTTTAACGATTCTTTTTTTACCCACGATTCGTTCTGGTTAAAAAAGGAGTACACGGTAATGGTAAGCGAATCGTTTATCATCTTCGTAGATAAATCTATTCCGGTATAGGAATTGGCTGCATTGCGACTGTGCTTTACTGGAGGAGCTTTAAAATCGTCCCAGGTTACCTGATAAGAGGGGTTGTAAGTGAGGAAGTGTTTTTTTATTTCTTGAGAAAAGGAAAGTTGTGGAATAAAAAGGATAAAAATGAGTATTAATCTCACTTTCCACTTATTCAGTATTTTCGTTGCTGAGCCATTCAATGGCTTTCTTTTCGGATGTAAATATTTGAAATGGATAATTAGGAAGGTTTAAGTTTAAAAACAATGTTCCAATAATTCTACTAGACGGTGAATTCAAAATTAATGCCAAGGATTTAATACAAGAATTTGCCTTTTCTGATTGGAAAAATTTCCTTGATTCTTCAGAACTAGATTTTACCGTACTGATGTCTAACAGAAGTGGCATTTTAGCGCCGTTCGAAAGCTTAATAACTGTATTTATGGTTTCTTCAGCAACCTCTAAATCATGGTTGGTGTTTTTCTTTGCTAGTGCTCTAACAATACCGTCTTCCAACCATACATAACTCGACTTTAACTCAGTAACGTTATCAATCATTTTGAAAATTACTTACACTTAGTTTAAAGGTAATTTATAAAAGGTAAGAAACGTTGAATGAAATTCATTTATCTGTGAAGCGCAACAAACAATCTGTCAATCTGCATAATTTGCCGGTGAGCGTCAGGGCTTAATAAGCGGATTTAAGAAAAAAATGTTTTCGCCGAAATAAGAAATTTAAAAAGCTAATAGAATTTTATCTGATGAACCCTATGGATAGGGATTACTACGTCTTTTTTTAGAATAACATTTTTGTCGCCAACACCCCAAATAGTGGTATGTACTTTTCTGATTGAAATATCGTCTTCAAAAATAATTTTAACCTTGTACTTTTCAATGTTTCCTAATCTAACTGCATGGCTAATGCTAGACTTTCTGGCGATTTTTTCATTCTCATTATCTAGTACTTCGAATTTCGGGAAGTTTAATTTGGATATTGATTCTTTTTCTGTGGAAGAGAATTTGTAAGCTACACTATTCATAAAATAAGATTTAGAATTAATAAGACTTGACTACTCTAATGTTATTATACGATCTAAGTATCTGTTAGTCATCTCGGTGTCTTTGTAGAAGATACTGATTTATATTTAGAATGTTACCTCTTTTCGACCAGCGTAACCGTTCTTATGCCCTCTCCTTCATAAAAGCTCAATGGTCTTATTAGTCTGTTGCTATTGGTTTGCTCAATCACATGAGCCGCCCATCCAGTAATTCTGCTCATCACGAAAATGGGTGTAAACATTTCAATCTCGAACCCCATCATATAGTATGCTGGGCCTGCTGGGAAATCTAAATTGGGATAAATCCCTTTTTCACTGACCATTTTATCTTCTAGGATGTTTGAGATCTCCATCCATTTTTTTCCATCTTTTACATCGGCTACTTTATTCTCCCAACGTTTCATTTCGGGAACTCTCGAATCACCGTTTTTGTATACTCTGTGACCAAATCCCATTACTTTAAGTTTGTTTTTAAAGGCATTATCTAACCAAGCGGCGGCGTGTTTGGGTTCCGCAATTTCAATTAAAGTGTGCATCACTTGTTCGTTGGCGCCGCCATGTAAAGGACCCTTAAGCGCACCAATGGCTCCTGTAACTGCACTGTATATGTCGGAAGTGGTGGAGGCAATAACCCTAGCAGTAAAAGTTGAGGCGTTAAAACTATGTTCGGCGTAAAGAATTTGCGATACGTTGAATGCTTTAACTATTATCGGTTCTGGCACTTTGCCAAAGCACATGTTAAAGAAATTATCGGTTCTTGTTAATGTTTCGTCTGGGTCTATGATCTCCTTGCCTTCTTTGCATCTTTGAATGGCAGCAATAATGGTAGGAATTTTAGCATACATCATCACAAACTTGTTGTAGTTGGTGCCCTCTGTATTGTCCCAAACTCTATCATCTTCTTGTCCTAAAATACTAATGGCTGTTCTTAGTCCGTCCATGGGGTGTGAGGCCTTTGGGAAGTTTAAAATGGCTTCCTTTAGTTCTTTAGAGATGTTTCTATTTGCTTTTTCCGCGTCTGTAAATTCTTGGAGTTGGGTTGTCGTTGGCAAATTCCCATTAAGAAGTAAATAAGCTGTTTCTTCAAAATCGCATTTGTCGCATAGGTCGTTTACCGTATAACCACGGTAGGTAAGCTTGTTAATTTCGGGCATTACTTTCGATATTTGAGTAACATCAACTGTTACGCCCATCAAGCCTTTTTTTATTTCGCTTTCTTCCATAATTAAAAGATTCCTTTTTTGGGTTTTACGGACGATAAGATCTCTGGTTTAACCTGAACGTTTAATTGTTGAATTTCATCGGCCGATAAGTTTTCGAGGTTTTCTACCAATCCAATAAACCTGTCGCGTTCGGTTTGCTCTATAATTCCACTAGTAAGGGAATCGAACTTTTGAATGTAGTTGGCTCTAACAAATGGTTTGGCTCCTGCAGGATGCGCGTTGGCTCGTTCAAGTTCGTCTATTACTTTCTCCCCATTTTCAAGTTCAATAATTACTTTTCCACCAAACGACCGTTTTGCAGGATCTTCATGGTGATACAATTCTGTCCATCTTTTGTCTTCAATTGTAGATACCTTGCTCCACAGTTTTACCGTGCTTTCTTGATTGGCTCTTTCTGGAGCATAGCTTTTTTCGTGGTGCCAAAAGCCATCTTCTAATGCAACGGAAAAGATGTACATAATGGAATGATCTAATGTTTCTCTGCTCGCATTCGGATTGAATTTTTGTGGATCGTTGGCACCTGTTCCAATTACGTTGTGGGTGTGGTGGCTGGTTTCTATTAAGATGCTTTTAATTTGGTTTGAATCTGATATTTTATCTTTCATTTTAAAAGCTAGGTCTATCAAGGCCTGAGCCTGATATTCTGCCGAATGTTCTTTGGTATAGGTCTCCAAAATACTTCGTTTTTCTTCTCCGTCTGTGGGTAAGTAAATAGAATAGTTGGCATCTTTTCCACCTAATATCCAGGCTATTACAGAGTCTTCACCTTCGTAAATAGGCGAGGGGCTCTTCTCGCCCCTCATGGCTCTGTCTACTGCTTCAATGGCTTGCTTTCCGCCATGTGCAGGCACATAGGCTTTCCAACTAGAGATTTCTCCTTTTCTTGATTGCCTTGTGCTGATGGATAAATGCAATGCTTGTTGAATGGATTGGAATACTGTATCGACATCTAGCTTTAATAATGACGCCACTCCGCCTGTCTGTGCTGGGCACAAATGGGCTATGTGATCTATTTTGTGCTCGTGTAAGCAAATGGCTTTTACGAGGCTTACATGGATTTCGTAGGCGGATACAATCGCTTTAATCAGGTCGCTTCCATTTTTATTTAATTGTTGTGCAGTTGCCAAAATAGGAGGGATGGTGTCGCCAGGATGGGCGTAATCTGCTGCGAGGAAGGTATCGTGGTAATCCAATTCCCTTACCGCTGTTCCATTTGCCCAAGCGGCCCACTCAGCATGAAATTTTTCTTTATTGGGTAATCCGAATACGGTTGCACCATTTTCTCTGGGATGTGCAGTGGCTTGATCTCTTGCGTTTGAAACTGGGTTTCGGGCAAAGGAGGCTATGGCTACGGAGGCGTTGTCGATTATTCGGTTTATCACCATGTCGATTACATCTGTTGAAATGGGCGCATCGTCTATCGCCAAACGAGCCAGTTTGTATGCGAGTTGATTTTCTTTTGGGAGTTCTTCTTCGGATTTGTAAACTCTGATTTTGTGCTCTTTCATGGAATCGGTTGGTGTTTATTGGGTGTTAAATATACCGTAATTAAGGAAAAAGGTTTGTTTTAAAGTTTGACTCACCCCAGCCCCTCTCAAGAGGCTACCGTGTATACACATCTTTATACATCTTCCAGCCTTCGAATATATCATAGAATCTCATTAGTCCAATCCAGAGTGTTGTAATACCTGGTGGCCTTTCTGATTTGTATCCTTTCCATCCACCTAGTCGAGCTATAATCCAAGTTACATGTGATAAAGATTCTTTAGGGAAGGGGTTTTGAAGCTTTTGAGTTTTCCCTTCTAAAATAGTGCATTGCATCTCTAGACATTCTAATTCCGGTTCACTGAAACACATTATTGATTCTAAATTTTCTCCTTTTGGTACATTGTAACAATAGCGCATCTGAAATAACTTGGTTATTGTAGAAAGCATCAATAAACGTAGTTTTTTCACAGCTTTGGGAGATTCCAATTCGCTTGCTTCAATATTATATCCTTCCTTT
>JABSPQ010000163.1 GCA_013214205.1 Flavobacteriales bacterium | reverse complement strand
TTTCTTATCCACTCGTTTTATCATCTTGACCGCATCTCGTCTTATGATATTTCTTTCTTGGTCTAAGACACTTCTTAAATCTATTTTTTCCATCCCGAAAGATACAAAAAATAAGTTGCAAAATAAAGAACTATTGATTCTAAGTTAATATTCAATGATTTGAAAGGAGTTACCATTCATTGAACATCATGAATTCAATACTTATACACTGTGGAACGTAATTACATATGTATTAGACCATAATATTCTGATTATTCTGCAAAACAGTGGTTTTTGCCTGTGAATGACTCTGTGAACATAGATGGATGCACCCTTAAATTGAGGAAACAAAACAAAGAGTGTAATTCTCTCACTAACAACTACTGTAGAAGTCAAAAAACAATCCGATATAACGTATGCTTCATATAGCTATATTCGCTTCTAAATAATTTGAACAAATGGATATTTCAGAATTCACAATACGTCTTTCAGTAGCGGCTGCAGCCGGATTAGTTATTGGCTTTGAGCGGAGATGGAATCATAAATCAGCAGGACTTCGCACAAATACTTTGGTTGCTCTTGGTTCAGCAATTTTCGTAATACTTTCAATTAATCTTACTGAAGAAGGCGGCGATGTAACCAGAATTATTGGTCAGGTAGTTACAGGTATTGGTTTTTTAGGTGCAGGAATAATATTTAAAGAAGGAACAAACATATATGGCCTTACTACTGCTGCAACTATATGGTGTAGTTCTGCTGTAGGTTGCATGGCAGCTGCGGGATTATATCTGGAAACATTAGTAGGTGTTGCATTTATCGTATTTGTGAATACTTTATTGAAGTTATTGGACAATTGGCTAATTGATAACATGAATAAAAAAGGGAAAGCAGATCAGTTGGATTAAATTATGGCATTAAAAATGGTCTTGATACCTAATTGTGTTAAGGCTTTTTTTATTCATAGTTCATGAGGAAATTCTTTCTAACCCCAATTTTGATAAGTGGAATTGCAATGAAAAAATGGACACAAAGTTAAGATCATGCTGCTAATTATTCATATTTGATTTCTAATTCAAGTTCATTTATTGTTTTGTAATTCAACGCTGAGTGCCTCCTGTTTCTGTTGTACCAAGTTTCTATCCATTTAAAAATTGAGATTTCAGCATCTGAGTAGAGGTTGTATTGATTTTTGTATGTCCATTCAACCTTTAGGCTTTTAAAGAAGCTTTCAGCTACTGCATTGTCCCAGCAGTTTCCTTTTCTACTCATACTTTGCTCCACAAGTTCCTTGTAGCTTTTGAGGATATTTCGGAACGTGTTACAAGCACACTGAGAACCTCGGTCAGAATGAAAAATCAGCTTTTGATTAATCGGTCTATTGTCGATAGCAGCATACCAAGCCTTGATAATCGTATTTTCAGCCGTTAAATCTTCGCTGAGCGACCATCCAATTACTTTTCGGTCAAACAAATCAATGATTACTGTTAAGTAAACCCAGTCTTTGGTGGTCTCTATGTAAGTAATGTCGGACACCCAAACTTGATTTCTTCTTTTTACTGAAAAAAATTGATTCAAGATATTGGGAGATACTGGATAGTTGTGACTAGAGCCTGTTGTGTTTTTGAACTTTCGTTTTCTTCTAGCGAAGATACCCATAGCTTTCATGATTCGAGCAATTCGAGGTCTAGATACTTTACCCCCCGTTTCTCTCGTTCTACAGCCATTCTTGGAGAACCATAACTTTGGTAACTTTCTTCAAAAGCAAGCTCAATAAGTTCAATGATTTTTCGATTCTCCAA
>JABSPQ010000162.1 GCA_013214205.1 Flavobacteriales bacterium | reverse complement strand
TTTTCGACTGGCTGGAAACGTGGTATAACAGAAAAAGAAGGCACTCACACTTGGGCAATAAATCAATAGAACAATTTAATCTCAATAATCATCAATTTAATCAGGCGGCATAGCTTAACTTAAACTCCATTATTTTGTTGAAATTCCAATATCGTTTAATTTTCCTGTGGTGCCTTTATTAGTAAGGCTTAACGTGATATTTAGTTCTTCTTAACCTGACGCGAATGCCTCTTTCTTCTACGCTAAAGCTTCGAAGAACAAAGCAAGAGGGGGAAAACTACGGTGGTGAATGTTATGACTTAATCTCAGCTACAATAGCTAATGCAGCCGAAATATTATCTCTCAACTCATCAAACTTCCCCTCTGCGATAAGAGTTTTATCGAATAATTGAGAACCCATACCAACGCAGATTGCGCCTGCACCGTACCAACCAGAAAGGTTTTCTTTATTGGGTGCAACACCACCTGTAGGCATAATTTTCAATTCTGGACATGGGCCTAAAACTGCTTTAATGAATGCTGGACCGTATACATCGGCAGGGAATAATTTAACGATGTCGGCGCCAAGCGTAGTAGCTTTTTTCATTTCAGATAAAGTGCCGCATCCAGGTACCCAGTAGATCTCGTTTTGCTTACAAACTGCACCTGTAGGCTCATCCAAGACAGGAGCAACTATAAATGGAGCACCAACATTAATAAAGTCTTGCGCTTGCTCTGCATTAACAATAGAGCCTATTCCCAATAACATTCCAGAGCACTCTGCTTCAACAAATTCAAGTAGTTGTGGAAAGTTTTCTACTGCTGCTGCTCCTCTATTTACGTATTCGAAAACCCTTAAACCTGCATCGTAACAAGCTTTAATAGTTCCTTTGCAACTCTCTAAATCAGCATTGTAAAACACTGGAATCATCAATGCTTGATTCATTTTCTCGGCTACTTCCTTCTTGTTCATCTTATTCTATTAAATGTTGTTATGTAATGTACTATCCCAATTATGCATTAAAAATACATAACTGCCCTTGCGGGCTGACGAAAATATTGAATTTCAATATTTTCGTCAGGATTAACCCTCCTTATACAATAGCATTGCTATTGAACGAGGGTTAACGTGCAACCCGGCCTGATGAATCGCCACTCATTAGCTTTTCTACTTCCGAAACAGTTACCAAGTTGGCATCTCCTTTAATGGTGTGTTTTAAACACGATGCTGCTACAGCAAAGTTCAATGCGTTCTGATCATTTTCTGGGTATTTAAGTAAACCATAGATTAATCCACCCATAAAAGAATCGCCACCTCCTACTCTATCTACAATGTCGGTAATTTGGTATTGAGGAGATTGAAACATTGTAACACCGTCATACATAACGCCTGCCCACGTATTATGTGAAGCAGAAATTGAACCTCTTAATGTGGTAATTACTTTTTTAGCTCTCGGGAATTTCTTCATCATTTGCTCACAAACAGATAGGAATGCTTCTGCTTTCACATCATGCCCTTGCGTGGTGATGTCCAAACCTTCTGGCTTAATTCCGAAATGCTTTTCAGCATCTTCTTCGTTACCTAATATGATATCGCAATAAGAAGTTAATTCTGTCATTATAGCTTCTCTATCTCCACCAAAATTCCACAATTTAGCTCGGTAGTTAAGATCTGTAGAAATTGTAATTCCCATTTCACTAGCTACTTTACAAGCTTCAATACATGCATCAGCAGAGCTTTGAGAAATAGCTGGAGTAATACCAGTCCAATGAAACCAAGCAACATCTTTAAACACCGCTTTCCAATCTATCATACCCGGCTCAATTTCCGACATGGAAGAATGTGCTCTATCGTAAACAACTTTACTGCCTCTAGATACAGCTCCTGTTTCTAAGAAGTAGATGCCTAATCTGTCGCCACCATAAACGATGTTATCAACGCCAACGCCTCTTTTCCTCATTTCCATCATAGCGCATTCGCCTATGTCGTTTTTAGGCAAACGTGTTACAAAATCTACAGGCACACCATAATTGGCCAACGAAACTGCTACATTAGATTCTCCACCACCATACACTACATCAAAATTATTCGCTTGCGAAAACCTCAAATATCCTTGTGGAGCCAACCTTAACATAATTTCTCCGAACGTAACTACTTTTTTCATTTTGTCTTATTTTTAATTTAAAATTACTTAAGTGACTGCATTTTCCTCCTTCGCTCTAGCTTCGGAGGACACGTCTTATCCCCATTTCTACTCCTCTAATTTCCTCCTTCGCCAAGGCTTCGGAGGACGCGTCTAATTCCCGCTTCTACTCCTCGGATTTCCGCTAGGCCTCTTAATCTACCTATTCCCGAATATCCCGGATTCGATTTCTTATTGGCATCACCTCGCATCAAGTGCCCATGATCTGGACGCATTGGAATGCTAAAATCGGCTCTTCCTTCTTCTTTTCTTTTGTCTTCTAATTTTACCAATTCGTAAATAACGTTTACGATATCGCCGTCTCCTTCTAAATGATTGGCTTCATGAAAGTTTCCTTCAACATCACTTTCCGTACTTCTAAGATGAATAAAGTTGATGCGATGTCCTATTGCTCTAACCATGGCAGGTAGATTATTTTGAAGGCTTGCACCGAACGAACCAGTACAAAAAGTAATACCATTGTTGGGCGAATCGTATGCAGCAATTATTTCTTGTGCGTCTTGTAGGTTGCTCACAATTCGAGGTAAACCAAGCAATGGTCTAGGTGGGTCGTCTGGGTGAATACCAAGTAATACACCAGCAGTTATCGCTTCGGGTACTATTCTGTTTAAGAATGTGTTCAGATTTTTTCTTAATGCTTTATCGTCTACGTTGTCGTATTTGGCAATTGCAGCTAACAACCCTTCTAATGTAAATGCTTCATTTCCTCCAGGAAGTCCCATTAACACACATTTTAGTAGGTCTTCTATCTGCTCTTCCGATCTTGATTGGAGGTATGCCTTTGCATCTGCTTGTTCTTGTTTACTGTATTCGTTTTCGGAACCTGGGCGTTTTAGTATAAATAGATCGAATGCGGCAAACGCTTTAACTTCAAATCGCAATGCGGCCGAACCATCTTCCACCTCATATTTTAAATCGGTTCTCGACCAATCTAACACGGGCATAAAGTTGTAGCACACGTTTTTGATTCCGCAGGCACCTAGGTTTTGGATTGTGGTAATGTAGTTATCTATGTATTCTGCACAGCGGCCTGTGTTTGTTTTAATGTCTTCGTGAACGGGTACACTTTCTACAACCGACCATTTAAGTCCGTTTAGTTCTATGATGTTTCTTCTTTCAGAGATTTCTTCAACTGTCCAAACGGCACCAATTGGTACGTGGTGTAAGGCGCTTACAATACCTGTTGCGCCAGCTTGCTTAACGTCTATTAAGCTTACGGGGTCTTTGGGACCGTACCACCTCCATGTTTGTTTTAAGCTCATCGTTTAACTCTAATTTGACTCACCCTAGCCCTCTCTCCTTCACCCTGACGGAGCGTCAGGACTTGCAAAGAGGGAGGTCTTTTATTAATATTTCGTTTCACTCAACTTTTTAGTCATCTTCGGAAATTCTTCCCTTCCATACTGGGTTTCATAATTATCCGATATTCTCTTTATACCCCTCAGTCCAGCCTGTGGCTAGACTGCATCCCCTTGCCTACTTCGCCATGCTACGAAGGCTGATAAGGGGAGCTGCTTAATACGTTAATTTAAACCCCACTAAATGCACTGAATCCACCGTCTACGGGGATGCTAACTCCTGTTACAAATTTGGAGGCATCGCTGCACAACCAAAGTAATGTACCTTGTAATTCGTCTTTGTCGCCAAACCTACCCATTGGTGTGTTGGCTACAATTGTTTCGCCTCTGTCTGTTAAACTTCCGTCTTCGTTAAGTAAAAGTGCTCTGTTTTGTTCTCCAATAAAAAAGCCAGGTGCTATTGCGTTCACTCTAATACCTTCACCATATTTGTGGTTCATCTCTACAGAAAGCCATTTGGTGTAATTGTCTACGGCTGCTTTGGATGCCGAATAGCCTGCTACTCTAGTAATAGTAGATAGCGCAGCCATTGAAGAAATTGTAATAATTACGCCTTTTCCTTTATCGGCCATAGATTTAGCAAAAATTTGAATTGGCAATACGGTTCCAAAAAGGTTGAGGTCAACCACTTTTCTCATGTCGTTCAAATTTAAATCGAAGATCGAATTTTCAGGAGAAATTGTTGCTCCCGGCTGGTTACCTCCTGCAGAGTTCAACAGAATATCAACACCACCCCATGCTTCTTCAATTTGAGTTCTAGCGTTAATTAAGTCGTCTTCTTCTAATACATCCGCAACAATTGCCAAGGCAGTTCCTCCGTTATCATTAATCACTTTAGCAACTTTTTCGAGCGGGGGTAATTTCCGTCCTAGTAAAGCAACATTGGCACCTGCTTCTGCTAAAGCTTTTGCCATTGCACCTCCTAATACACCTCCACCGCCTGTAACAACGGCCACCTTATCGTCAAGGCTAAATAATGTTTCTACAAAACTCATATCTCTATTTAAAATTATAACTGTCTTTCCAATAAACTATCTCTTCATTAATCATGGCATCTAACGACATTTGAACTGCATATGAAACATTGGCTCCAGTATACACATCAGACAGCGGCTTTGTACCATCCTGAACAGAATCTCTAAATTCTTTTATTGCATCATTTGTAGGCTTATCGAATTCAACATCCAACTTATACCCTTTTGGTCTGTGCTTGTTCGGAATTGTTGCACCAGATACACCATCTACTAATCCTAATTCTGTCTTTATCTCTTCTGCTGCATTTTTCTCTGGATAAAGCCATGCACCTGCAAACCCAATTACGATGGTTCCTTTTTTACCTAGTACTTTTATCTGGTAGCTTTCGTATGCATTAATGGTTAAACTGGTAAAGGTTGCTTTAACACCATTTGGGTAATCCATTATTAAATGGGTGTTGTCGAAGGTTTCTCTACCATCTTTCCAATAGTCTATGCCACCTACACCCATAATTCGTTTCGGCGTTGCACCAGTTACCCAGTTCACAAAGTCTATTTGATGCGAAGAAAGTTCGGCAGTAAGTCCACCAGAACATTCTCGGTACATTCTCCAATTAATTGCCCTTTCTAAAGACGGATCTGGCACTGGTCTGCGCCAATCTCCATTGCGGTTATACTGACATTCAAAAGCAGTTACTTCGCCAATTACCCCTTCGTTAATTATTTTAACAACATGAGAATATAGTGTTGAACTGTGGTATTGATGTCCTGTTTGAAAAACTTGATTGGAGGCAGATACCTTTTTAACCAACGTACCAATTTGATCGTAACCCAATGCCATTGTTTTCTCGCAATACACATGCTTACCAGCATCAATAGCGTCGATGGCAATTGCCGAATGGCTTTTAGGATGGGTGGCAACAATTATGGCATCGATGGATTTATCATCAAGCATTTTGCGATAATCGGTAAACGATTTAGCGTTTGCACCGGCAGTTGCCAAGCCTTTTTCTAATCTAAATGGTAGGATATCGCAACAACCAACCACTTCAATATTATCAAGCGTGTTTACCACTTCGGTAAGGCCCGTACCCCTGCTACCAGTTCCAATTACGCCAACACGAACTGTGTTATTGGCGCTTGCCTTGTTTACAATGCCAAAAGCTGTTGAACCAGCCGCAATACCTGCTGCTGCCAATCCACTTGCTTTTAAAAAATTCCGTCTTTTCAATGCTTACAATTTAGGTTCCCAACCAGGCTCATACTCACGCGACCAAAGCTGCATGGCTTCTCTATCAAAAATACGCCCAGATTCGGGATCTACTTCAAACGACTTTTGTAATCGAGATGCGATGTTGGCATAATGCGTTAAATCCTGACTAATTGCACCTTGCTGAATTGGCGATGATAATTTTTCTTTACCTCTTATTGTTTCAAAAAAGTTAACTGCGTGGATAGTAGAGGTCCCTCCGCCACCACCAAGGGCCATACCTCCTTCGGCACTATCATATTTATTTTCTTTAACTACCTTTCCGGCAAGGTCGTAAACAATGTATTTACCTCTATTAACAAACACGCTGCCTTTAGAGCCGTAAATAAACGTTCCTCTACCATAGCCATATTTCTCGTAGCCGTTTCTGCTCGATCCATCCCATTGAATCACCCGATTGTCGTCGAATTTATAAGTCGCTTCCATGGTGTCGTACATCTCCCAACCATCATTTTTGAATTGATGCTTTCCCGAAATTACCTCTACACTGTTTGGCAATTTAACATCCAAAGCCCATCTGGCAATGTCAATTTCGTGTGTTGCATTGTTGCCCATTTCGGCAGTACCAAAATCCCAACCATACCAATGCCAGTTGTAATTCCAAGTATCGTGCATGTACCCTTTTCTAGGAGAAGGCCCTTGAAACAAATCCCAGTCTAAACCTTCTGGTGGAGCCGCTTTAACAGGAACAGGCACCTCGCCTCTGCTGTTTGTGTAAAAAGCAATGGCCTTGTATGTTTCGCCTATTAAACCATAGTGAATCTCTTTAATGATTTCGATGGTATGTGGCGCAGACCTTTGTTGGTTTCCCATTTGAACCACTTTGTTGTATTTCTCCTGAAACGCAACAACCAATCTGCCTTCCGCTAAATTGTGGCTACACGGTTTTTCTAAATAGATGTGTTTGCCAGCTTCCATACCCATACATGCACCTGGAGTGTGCCAATGATCGGGTGTTGCCATAAATATGGCGTCTACTTCTTTGTCGTCAAAAATTTTGCGGATGTCGTTTTCTAACTTTGGCTTGTAGTCTAGTTCCTTAGCAAATTTTTCAGCTGCCTTTTCCCGTTGACTTGGCATCACATCGCACAAGTACATCAAATTAACATTGCTACTTTTCGCAGCAATTGGTTCGATGTAAGCGCTAAGTCTTCTGCCCAAACCTTGAATGGCAATGTTAATACGATCGTTAGAACCAATAATTCTCGAATAACTTTTAGCAGTTTGTCCGCTTACGTTACCTGCAACAGCAAGTCCTGCTGCACCTGCAGCCATTGTTTTGATAAAATTTCTTCTACTCGAGCTCATAAATTATTTCTTTACAATTGGTCGTATTTTAATATTCTTGAACGATACCAAATCACCATGATCTTGTAATAAGATTTCTCCCGATTCGCCTTCACCAAAACTAGGCCAATCTTTGTATTTACTTCCTTTAACCAACGCTCTGTAATCCTCGCTACCACGTTCGTATTCCAATACTTTTTTACCGTTTAACCAATGTTCTACATGAGTAGAATCGGATAAAATGTAAGCCGTATTCCATTCGCCAATTGCTTTAACAACCTTGTTTGTGTCAGCTCTTATTAAATCGTACAACGAACCAACAGTTCTGCTGCCTTCGTAGGCTCCTAGCTTCGCATCTGGGTGAACATCGTCATCTAAAATCTGAAATTCTAATCCAATAGAAGAACCTTCGCCTTTGTTTAATTCGGTATCTACATAATACTTAATACCACTGTTAGCACCAGTTGTAATCTTAAATTCTAATTTCAATTCGAAATTGGTATACTTTTCGGTAGTAACTATGTCGCCACCAGCAGTAGACTCCGCTCCACCAGACGCCAATACAGAAAGTACGCCATCTTTAATTTCCCATCCCGATTCTGGGAATTTATCTAGTTTACCACCTCTCCATCCTTCGGTTGTTTTACCATCCCAAAGCAATTTCCAACCGTCTCTTTTTTCGTAATGAATTAGTGTATTCTCAGTGTATGTAGGTACCAAAGGTGTTTCGGTAGCGTATTTGCCAACATTCTCGGTAATAATTCTGATGTTTTTCCACATTACTTGTGTTCCTTCTATAGAATCATGGCGAATTCTATGCACCTGAAGTCCAAAGAATCCCTTAGTCTTGTTACCAACAAAATCCATGTCGTCTATCAAGTAAGACGCTGGCACTCCGTTGATCCATGTTTTAATGGTATCACCAATGGCCTCAACTCTGTATTTATTCCATTCGTTTTGCTTAAAAGCCTCGCGTGCTTTAGGGTTCTCATCCAAACGATTCAACCAACCTCTTCGCTTCTCGTCATACACACCAGCACTCCACGATCTTTCCGAAGGATCAATTTCAATTTGATATCCATGAACAATGCCTTTTCTATAATTGGGATCTATGATGCTTCTAATTTGAATTCCAGAGTTTAATTTTGGGTCTACTTTATATTCAACTTCAAAGATGAAATCGGTGTACATTTTATCAGAACACAAGAAAGTATTAGGTGTGTTTAGCGTAGATGTGCCAACAATTGCACCGTCTACAACTTCATAAGTAGCTTTTCCGCCTTTCGTGCTCCAACCATTTAACGTTTTCCCATCAAATAAATCAACCCACGGGGCTTCGTCTTTTTGAGCTCCACCGCATGCTGCAAGCAGCATTGCACAAAATATAATACCGTATTTCATTGATTTTAGCCTCTTGTTAAATTAGATTTTAAAAGTAATCAATATCCTGTTTACGTAAACAGTTTATATGTAACTTTATCACTGATTAAACAACAGTATGGGTAAATCGAGTGTTAAAGATGTAGCAAAATTATCGGGAGTTTCGCTAGGAACTGTGGATAGGGTTTTGAACAAAAGAGGTAACGTGTCTGCCAAGGCATTAAAAGCAGTAGAAGACGCTATTATAGAGCTGAACTATGTGCCCAATATTGCTGCCAGAATGCTGGCAAATCCAAAGCGGTTTACCATTGCCACGGTATTACCAATAAGCTTAGAGGAGAACGGATATTGGCACAAACAAGGAGAAGGCATAAGAACAGCAGCTAGGGAGTTGGAGGATATTGGCATTACAATAGTAGAGTACAGGTATCAGTTAACTTCTATTGAGGATTTTATAATAAAATCTGACGAAGCGTTAGAAGCTGAAGTAGACGCTATACTTACGGCCCCTATTTTTGCTGATGCAACCAAAAGGTTTGCCGCGCAGTGCGAAAAATTAAACATCCCGCTTTGCTACATGGATAGCCTGCCTGAAAGCGAGTTGCATGTTTCATTTAACGGCATGTCGCCTCGTAGAAGCGCTAGAGCAGCAGCAGAATTAATCGATTTTGGAATGGACTTAGAAAGGGAACAGGTATTGTGCTTGGCGGTCCTTTTAAAGGGTGAAGGAACTTCGAACATTGAACAAAGACAAGCCGGTTTCACAAAGTATTTTAGTGATATAAAGAAGTCTCACGCGGTAGTGCATGGCGTAATAATTATTGACGGCACGGAAGAAAAACAGCTTGATGACATTTTAGAGGAAGAGAACATCAAAGGTATTTTCGTACTTAATTCTCGAAGTTTTGCAATTGCTCCGATGCTAAAAAAAGACATTTTACTGATTGGATATGACCTTTTACCTGAGAACATCAAACACCTGCGATCGGGCAAAATAAAATACCTTGTTAACACGCAATCTGCAAAGCAATCTTTTAAAGGAATTATGAAACTGTCGAGGATTTTAACTGGAAGAGAAAGAACTAACAGTATTAATTATTTTCCAACAACATTTGTATCGCGCGAAAACATTGAAGATACGCTAGAAGAGATTAAACAACATGCTAAAACATAGTTCAACCTTTACTTTACCAGTTTTTTATATACTGCTGGCATTGTGCTTATTATCATGCAGTAATTCTTCAAGAAAAAACACTTTAAAACTGGCTCACGGGCTCGATAAAAACCATGCTGTGCACAAGGCAATGGTAATTATGGGCGACATATTAAAGGAAAAATCTGGAGGTAAATTAACACTCCAAATTTATGCAAATGGTCAGCTAGGCGGCGAAAAGGAATGTGTAGAGTTGTTACAAATTGGCAGCCTGGCCATGACAAAAGTATCTGCCGCTACAATGGGCAATTTTGCAGAAGAATACACTGTATTAGGTCTCCCCTATTTATTTAGGAGTAAAGAACACGGTTACTCTGTGCTAGACGGAGATGTTGGAAAGCAAATATTGGTGTCGAGCGAAAAAGTATGGTTAAGAGGCCTTTGTTTCTTCGATGCGGGTTCTAGAAGCTTTTACACCAAAGAAAAATCGATTAACAAACCAAGTGATTTAAAAGGATTGAAGATTAGGGTGATGAAGAGTGTAACCGCCATGAAAATGGTAAGGTTATTAGGAGGCTCCCCCGCTCCTATTCCTTGGGGAGAACTATACACAGCCTTACAAAGCGGTGTAGTTGACGGTGCAGAAAACAATCCACCAAGTTTCTTTTTATCGCATCATTACGAAGTATGTAAATTCTATTCTATTGATGAGCATACCTCAGTACCTGATGTATTGATGATGAGCAAGCCTGTTTGGGATAAGTTATCTACGGAGGAACAAGGCTGGCTCCAAGAAGCTGCCAACGAAGCTGCTATAGCAGAAAGGAAGCTTTGGGCAATATCCGAAGAGGAAGCATTAACTGCGGTAAAGGCTGCTGGTGTTACGGTTACTTATCCAGACAAAATCAATTTCTCGAAAAAGACCAACGAGATGTACGAAGAACTTAAAGACAATGCTGTTTTATACCCAATTATAACCGCAATTAGAAACGAAGGAAAGAAGTAATGAGAAAGAAGATAGATTTTGTTTTAGAAAAACTGATGGTCGGCATTATGGCGCTATTGGTTATTGATGTGCTATGGCAGGTTATTAGCCGTTTTCTCAACTCGTTTTTGGCTGCCAAGTTCGACACACAAATTCCAACACAATACTATGCTTTTACCGATGAGCTTGCAGGTTTTCTATTGGTTTGGGTAGCCCTGTTAGGCGCAGCTTATGCGGCAGGTACCAGAAGCCACATGGCAATTGAATTGCTTCAAAGCAAACTATCGCAAGAAGGCAACCAAAAACTGGCTAAAATTATTAACATGTGCATGGCAGCTTTCTCAATACCTGTAATGGTTGTAGGAGGTATCAATTTGGTTTACACCCGTTTTTATTTAGGACAAGTTTCGGCAGCAATGCAAATCCCAATCGGATTTGTATACATGGTAGTCCCAATATCCGGTGCATTGATTACGTTTTATGTACTCAACGACGCTTTTAGTTCACCTAATAAATTGGAGGCGTAATTATGGAATGGATCGGCGTAATAGTATTGGTTTCATCATTTATTTTCTTGTTAGGAATTGGAGTTCCTATTGCCTTTAGCATTGGCCTTTCGGCAGTATTAACCATGATAACAAGCATGGACGCATTGCCTGCACTTACTACCATGGCCCAAAGAATGGCTACAGGACTTGAAAGTTTCACATTGCTCGCCATCCCCTTCTTTATTTTTGCAGGGCAATTAATGAATAGTGGCGGAATTGCGGTTAGGCTTATAAACCTTGCTAAGGTTTTAGTAGGCCGACTTCCTGGAGGATTGGCTTTTGTAAACATTATGGCCAACATGCTTTTTGGCGCTATCTCTGGCTCTGCAGCTGCATCGGCTAGTGCAATTGGCACTGTAACACACGACAGAATGACGGCAGAAGGCTACGACGAACATTTTAGCACTGCGGTAAATGCAAGTTCGGCAACTATCGGATTGATTATCCCGCCAAGTAATGTGCTCATCGTTTACTCTTTAGTAAGTGGCGGCGTATCTATTTCTGCACTTTTTATAGCTGGCTACCTACCCGGAATATTAACGGGCCTATTATTAATGGGCGTGTGCGCTTATCATGCCTACACCAGAAATTACCCGGTAGACGAAAAGGTTTCTTTTAAAGAAGGTTTAGCAACACTTTGGAAAGCACTACCTAGCTTGCTTTTATTGGTAATTGTAATTGGAGGATTAATTGCAGGCATCTTTACAGCTACAGAGGCATCTGCCGTAGCAGTTGTGTATTGTCTTGTATTGGCAATGGTTTACAAAGAGGTTAAATGGTCGGATTTACCGCAAATTCTGCTTAGAACCGTTGGAACAACTTCTATTGTAATGCTGCTAATTGGTACTTCTATAGGGCTGTCGTGGATTATGAGCTACGAGAACATACCACAAGCGGTAACAGAGTCTATCATTCACGTTAGCGACAACCCAATCATTATTCTACTCCTCATTAATTTGATTCTGTTGGCAATCGGAATTTTTATGGACATTACGCCTGCGGTGCTCATCTTCACCCCTATTTTCTTACCCATTGTAACAGAGCTAGGAATGGATCCTGTTCATTTTGGAATCGTTTTGGTTATGAATCTCTGTGTTGGACTAATTACTCCGCCTGTAGGATCAGTGCTCTTTGTGGCCTGTAGTGTGTCTAACGTGAAAATTGAAAAAGTAATTAAACCTCTCCTTCCAATGTTTATTGCGATGATAGTGGCTTTACTGCTCGTTACATTTATTCCTGCAATTAGCCTTTGGTTACCTCGAACATTCGGATTTTAACAATTCTTTTTAATGAAAACATTTTTAGACGACAACTTTCTGTTGCAAACCAAAACGGCTGAAAAGCTTTACCACGATTATGCTGCGTCGATGCCAATCATCGATTATCACAATCATTTGCCACCAGCAGATATAGCCAACGACAGAGTTTTTGAGAACATCTCTCAAGCATGGTTAAAGGGCGATCATTACAAATGGCGCGCTATGCGAGCCAACGGAATTAACGAGCGCTATATCACAGGCGATGCAACCGACGAAGAGAAGTTTTTAAAATGGGCTGAAACAACAACTCAAACTTTAAGAAATCCGCTTTTCCATTGGACTCATTTAGAGCTAAGACGATACTTTGGCATCAACGACATTCTTAGTAAAACCACAGGCAAAGCTATTTACGATGAATCGTCTGCCCTACTCAACACAAAAGAAAACAGCGTTCAGCAATTGTTGAGCAAGATGAAAGTTGAGGTTGTTTGCACTACCGACGATCCAATTGATTCTTTGGAGCACCACAAACTACACAGAGATAACAATACAGGTTTAAAGATGCTCCCAACTTGGCGAGCAGACAAAGCAACAGCAATAGATACCCCAGATTATTTGGCCTATATTAATAAGCTTGGTGAGGTATCTAATGTTGAAATAAAAAACTTCAACACGCTTTTAGAGGCGCTTCAAGTTCGCCACGATTATTTTGCAAACATGGGTTGTAAGCTATCCGATCATGGTTTAGACAATTTCCTTGCAGACAATTGCACCCCACAAGAAGCCGAAAGTATTTTCCAAAAGGCATTGAGTAAAAGCCCTGTAACGCCTATTGAAGCAAACAAATTCAAATCTGGATTACTATATGTAATGGCGTTGATGGATCATTCTAAAGGATGGGTTCAGCAGTTTCACGTTGGTGCAATACGGAACAACAATACAAGGTTGTTAAAGCAATTAGGCCCCGATACTGGTTTCGATTCTATCGGAGATGTTTCGATGGCTGCCCCAATGTCGAAGTTTTTAGATTTACTCGACAGCACCAATCAGTTGGCTAAAACGATTTTGTACAACAACAATCCCAAAGACAACGCTGTGTTGGCTACCATGATTGGCAATTTTCAAGATGGAAGCACACCGGGCAAAATGCAATTTGGTTCGGGTTGGTGGTTCATGGATCAGAAAGATGGCATGGAAAACCAAATCAATACACTCTCTAACATGGGCTTATTGAGCCGATTTGTTGGCATGTTAACGGATTCAAGAAGCTTCCTATCCTTTCCACGTCACGAGTACTTTAGAAGAATTTTATGCAACCTTATCGGCAACGATGTAGAGAATGGTGAGTTACCAAATGACATGGAGTTATTAGGCAAAATGGTGCAAGATATTTGCTACAACAATGCTAAAGAGTATTTTGATTTTTAATCTAATCCACTTCATTTTGACAAAGACATTTATTGCCACAGTAATTGCACTTTCAATAATCTCGTGCTCAGCAGAACAGCCTGAACAGATAGCCGAAAACAAAACGGCAACAGAACTAGAACTCCCTACCCGGCCCAACATCTTATGGTTGGTAGCAGAAGATTTAGGTCCTTGGATTCCTCCTTTTGGAGATTCAACCGTTGCAACGCCCAATCTAAGCAGGTTATCGGCTGAAGGCATTAGATACCCAAACATGTATTCCCCTTCTGGAGTTTGCGCTCCAAGTAGAGCGGCCATTGCTACAGGCATGTATCCAACAAGCATTGGCGCAACACACATGCGAACTGGCAGCTATATGGATGAAACTGGAAATGCTAAGTACGAAGCAATACCTCCTGCAGAGGTAAAAATGGTAAGCGAAATCCTTAGAATGAACGGATATTACTGCACCAACAATTCAAAAACCGATTACCAGTTTAAACACCCAGTAACGGCTTGGGATGAGAGCAGTAAATACGCACATTGGCGAAATAGAGCGAAAGACCAACCATTTTTTGCCATCTTCAACTTTACACAATGTCACGAATCGGGATTGTTTGAGCCTTATGGATTCAGAAAAGAAGAATTGAGGCATTACGTTGCTGGAGATAGAAGCTATCATGACATAGGTTGGGGAAAACGAACAACAGAGGAAGAAGTGACTGTGCACATATCTAAAGATGCCGATTTCCCTATCCCTCCTTACTTGCCCGACAATGAAGTGGTGAGAAGAGACATGTGGAAAATGTACAACAACATTGCCGAAATGGATAAGCAGCTAGGTGCAGTACTGCAACAATTGGAAGATGATGGTTTGCTGGAAAACACAATTGTATTTTTCTACGGAGATCATGGTGGGCCTTTACCCCGACAAAAACGCTTTGTTTATGATTCGGGCTTAAACACACCTATGATAATTAGATACCCAAACAAGCAACAAGCTGGTGCAATTGATAAGCAACTTACCAGTTTTGTAGATTTCGCTCCTACCTTACTTTCTTTGGTTGGCATCTCTCCTCCCAAGTATTTGCAAGGACAAGCCTTTTTAGGTGCTCACCAAGCTAAAGAAGAACGAAAGTACATTCATGGTGCATCAGATCGTTTTGACGGGTTTACAGACGCCATACGTGCTGTAAGAGACGGACAGTTTAAGTACGTTAGGAATTACAGACCAGAGCAAGGTTATTACAAGCCTTTGGTTTACAGAGAAAAGATTCCGACCACACAGGAATTATTGAGGTTAAGAGACGAAGGCAAACTAGATAGCATTCAAGCCCTATGGTTTAGAGAAACCAAAGATATGGAGGAGTTATACGATTGCTTTGCCGATCCACATGAATTAAACAACCTTGCAAACGATCCTGCTTACAAAGAGAAACTAGCAGAATTGAGTGCTGAGATAGATAGATGGATCAAAGAAATTGGTGATCAGCCAAACTTACCCGAAAGTGAATTGATCGCCCAACTTTGGAATGGTGCCGATGAAAAACCTGTTACGGTCAATCCTGTGATTAATGTGGTTGATGGTAAGGTGACAATCAGTTCTTCTACCGAAGGGGCTTCTATTGGTTATAAGATTATTAATCCAAGCGGAGAAAGATCTAAGACATGGCTGGTTTATCAAGAACCATTTACTCCTGCCCCTGGAAGTATGTTAAAGGCACAAGCTCATCGAATTGGCTTTGGTGCTAGCGAGGTTGTGGAGTATATTTTGGAGAGGGAATAATACCCTTAAGTGTGTACACAGCACCCCAATGATCTTCATCTTCGTGATTTTGTCCTTACAAAATACACGGGGATCTCTACGTTAAGCCCAACTTGCCACAAAATCCTAGATTGCCAATTTAAGAATGTCATCACTTTGTAAAAGGAGGATATGGATACATTTCGAATTTGGTATGGATAAGGACATTCACATTGTTGCCTGGGTGGTTAAGTAACTGATTGGATGGCAGATATTCTAAATTAATTGATTACCTACTTTTATCCAAAACATTATACAGTTTCTGGTTCTTCCTCAAATAACACCTCAATTACGCTTATCAACCCAGTAGGTTTTCTATCCACCTTTTTTATTTTCAACCCGGGACTTATTCTCCAAACTTCTATCGACTCTTCATAGCTTAAAGAATTAATCATAGCCAGAAGAGAAAAAGGTTTAGGCCCACAAGGAGCAATAATTACTCGGTAATCCTTCAATAATGTTTGGCAAAGGTTTCTAAGAATGTAATTGGTATAAACTAAATCATGTATTGGAAAATCGAAAATGTGATTAGAATTTATTTCCTCAAACAAAGATTTATTTACTCTCTTAATTTCTTGATGGTATTCTTCGTTATAGCTTTTATCAGAATAAAACAAATAAGGAACAGCATCAAAATATTCAAGGCATCTGAATAATTCAGATAAAACTACGCCTTGAATTTCTCTCACGCATACCAAGCCGTTCCTTTTTCTTTTCAAGAAAAACTCAATTTATGGAATGCTTACTAGGTTCGCCGAGAGGCGGGCAACCGCACAAAACCCAAGGCTTGTTTTATGGCTGAATTGTTCAAAGGCCAGCCAAAAATGGAATTGGGCATCGTTCTTTTTTGAAGAGCTTAAAGCATTATGCCACATTCTAGGAAATGGCCCTCTCAAAAGGGGAACCTCCAGCTGTAGTGATCCTGCTTCCTCGTTCACTGCGTGAACGGTTGTCAGGATGACGTGACTAAGTGCATTTCGAATTAATGCCAATTAAAAATCTTCATTGGCAAGAAACTCCCTGATATGAATATGCTTAATTCCTTTAAAATCTTCTGAAAATTCATCTGCCGAAACCACTATTTTCTCATAGTTGTCTTCAATTTTCAGCAAGTTCCCAAACTCTCTTTCTCTTACTTTTTTATTGGGGAGTAAGTAAGCAACCTGGATGTATTTCGTTTCATTTCCCTTTTGAGCCACAAAGTCAATTTCTCTATCCTGATGCTTCCCTATAAACACTTCGTAGTCTTGGCAAATCAAATGGTTGTACACTAAGTTTTCGAACACCTGCCCTATTTGCTCGCCAGTAAACGGAATGATAGAATGCTTTAATCCCAGATCTGAAAAGAAGTATTTATCATTTATTTCAAATCGCTTCTTTCCAATAATATCTAGCCGTTGCACTTTATTGATAAAAAATGAATTGGTTAGATATTTCAAGTAGTTCATTACTGTGTTTACAGACAAGCTTACTCTTTGCGCTTTTAAAAAATCACTGATCTTTTTTGATGAAACGTAGCTCCCAAGGTTATCAGACATGTATTCTACCAAACGCTCTAAAAAGTCGATATCTCTTATGTTATATCTGGACACGATGTCTTTAAGAATAATGGTATTGTAAATGCTTTTGAGGTAGCCATAAACTATTTCATCGTCGAATGGCAAATGAATTAGATAAGGTAAACCACCATATCGAATAAACTTATTGAGAGCATCTGAATCGTTTTCTAATTTATGTATTTGTAAGAATTCGCTAAAAGACAGGCTATTTATATGAAATTCGATGTACCGGCCTGATAGATGTGTGGCCAAATCGCCAGATAGCATATTGGCATTGCTGCCTGTACAGTAGATATCAATTCCTTCGACTAATAGTTGTCTTAATGCAACTTCAAACTCTTCTATTTCCTGTACTTCATCAATAAATACACAATTCGGTTTACTCTTAGACAGTTTAGATTTAACGTATTTAAATAAATCTTCCGCAACTTTTATGTGCTTAAATTCATTGTGCTCTTTATTGATATATATGGTATTGGTCTTTTTGTTTTCTTTAAGAATCAATTCCATTATTTGCCTAAGCAGGGTGGTTTTCCCCACTCTACGTTGCCCTGTAAGCACTTTAATAATGCCTTTCCCTATATAGGGTTTTACTTTATTTAGGTATCTTTTTCTAACAAACGTTGATTCCATACTGAATATTTGTTCTAAATTACTAAAAGTTTTCATTATACTAAAAACATGCAATGTATTCTTTTATTATTTTCATCATACTGAAAATATGCAATATATTCTTTTGTTATTTTCATTATACTGAAAACAGAAAAAAACTACACACTTATTTTATTATACTGAAAACATGTAAATAAAGCACTAAATGTTTTCATCATACAAAAACGCGAACGCTAGAGAAAGATACCTGCCCGCCCGCCTGTACCATTTCGGCCAGGTTCCAGTTCAGACGGGCTGCTTCTCTGTATTAACAAGAATATTATGGAATAGCTACCTTCTTTGTAGCGCTACGAGGAGTATCGCAGCAGTTGTTATCTATAACTTTAACCAAGTAGATACCTTGATTTAAATTGATGGTGGCTGAATCGTTAAACTCTTCTCGGTGGACTTGTTGTCCTTGGGTAGTGTAGACAAAGGCTGTTCCTTTTCCTCCATTTTGTAACGAAACCTCCACCGATTTACCATTTACTTTAAAATCAACCAACGCAGCGGGTGCATCTTTGGTAGGCTCAGAAATAGAACTAAATGTTTCGCCGTATTTCGCAATAGGAATCATGGCATGAGCCAGCGCCTCTCCTATTAAATAGTAAGTTTCGAAGTTGCGGTACCAATGGTAACTCTGCTCTGAAGGAGAAAGTGGAAGTCCTCTCATAAATGCCCTGGTATCTACAGCACCCGTATTGTTTTCAAACTCGGGGTATTTATCGTGATCTGCAATTGCTAGTTGAGCATTAACATGTTTATTAACCCTATCGGCTGTAGAGGCTGCCATTCCTGACAAGTCCCATCCAGAGAAGCCCGAATTGGCAATTACAAAAGGTAGTGAGTCGATAGTTAATTCTGTTCGAAGATCTTTAATAAACTGCACCATGTTGTCTTCGTAAGCATCTACAAAGTCAGCATCAATTCGATCGTTCCAACCTTGGTGCCAAGCAAAACCAACTATTTCGTGGCCAGTACTGTTTGTAGGCAAATACCAATTAGACAAATCGCCAATCACTTCTTTAATGTGATTCATTACCTGATCATAATAATAACTTGTATCACCTGGGTTTTGAGGTTCGTTGTAATCCCATGAACCAGGCGACAGAAAATCAATACCCAAACTTTTTCCTCCCCAAGCAATTTTAAGAATCATAACAGGGTCTTCGTAATAATCGCCCATTACATTGCCAAACCCATATTCAGGGCCAATACGGGTGCCGTCTGCACCAAAACGCGCCTTGTGCCAGCCAATCCTAACATCGTCGGATATAAAAGCATCCCACACGTCATCTCGCACCACCCGATTGCCAGCACTGTCTAAAAAATGAGCATAGTCTTCTGGTTGAGTTTCCACATAATAATCCAAGGTACCAAGCCTACCATCCGTTTCTCTTATTTGTCCGTGGCCAACCATGTTAGATTGTCCTACCATTATAAAAATCTTCAATTTCCCATTTGATTCAGGTGCCGTTGGCAACGCTGGATATTCTTCGGGCATTATTACAATGGGTAGTTCCTCTGCTGCTTTTGCGCCTCCTGCGTATGCTGTGGCTTCTATTAAATAATAACCAGGACTCAAATCTGCATAGCTAAAACCGTAGTCTGGCCCAGATAATAGTTCGGGAGTACCATGATTTATTACGAGCTCTACGCTGTCTATTGTTTCGAAAGCATCTGTAGCTGTTAGAGCAACGTTAACTGTGGAGTCTGGATGAAAGGATGTGCCAAAACCTGGTAATGTAAATGTTATTTCTGTTTGTGCTTGGGTAATTGATTGTAGGGTCAATACCAAAAAAATTGTACTCAATATCCTCATTATACTATTCTTTTAAATTAGTACTCTTTCCTCCGGCTGTAGTGATCCTGCTTCCACACCATCTTCGATGGCGCATTGTCAGGATGACGTGACAGTCGGCATTTCGAATTTAAGCAATAATCCCGCATAACCTCTCCTCTCTACCTTAAAAGAGGAGAACTCTTGAACTCCGTTCAAGAAAGAGGAGAGTCATTCTACAAGTATTTTCATGCTTTGAGATGTGCTTACCGATTTTAATCTAAGGATATACATTCCCTTGTCGCTTACATTAATTGTAGTTGAGCCGGTAAAGCTAGCAGATTGAACTAAAGCTCCATTAAGACTTAATAGTTGATAGTTTACCAATTCATTAGAAGATGAAGAAATTTCGAAAACTCCATTTGAAGACGGATTTGGACTCACTCCAAAGCCACCTTGCTTTGGCTCGTTATCATCAACACTAATTAGCGTGCTTCCATTAAAAGTTAACAAGCCTTGGTTGTTTGCACCAGTACTTAATGTAGTTCCGTTGTAGGTTAAAGAAGTTCCTTCTCCAATATAGATTGTTATCACTCCTGTTGAATCAGTAACTGCCTCTTTCCGTATAATTGCAAAAGTACCATCGAAAACAATTGCTCCGCCAAACAACAAGCTAATCTCTTTAGCTTCATCTTGTGCGATTACGATATCTTCGAATTTAACGCCATCAACTTCACTTTTAACAATAGCTCCCACAACCACACCGTCTACCTTCACGTTCTCGATAGACTTAACTGTTGTTTCGTTATTTAAAGCTGGCTCATAAGCTACTACATAAGGATTATCCCAAGCAGAACCTTGCTTACGAATAACCAGAGTAGGCATTGGTAAGTCTACATAACCTGAAGGCTCTTGCAAACCAGGTGCAATTGCTCCACTATACTCTGTTCCATTAACAGCTGGTATTTTAAAATGCATGTACCTGTTTCCCGAATTCATTTTGAAATGACCATTTACTGCTTCATCAGAAAATGCGGACATGGCCCTGTCAATTCTATGCATACCCGATTTGCCCAATGCTTCATATCGATTCACATCTAACGTTAAAGAAAGTGCTTCATAAGCAGTATCAGTAAGTATTAATGTGTCGCCATAGTTGTGATACAAATAATCGTAGAAATTGGTATCTACGCCTGCAAGTGACGATTCTGATCTAAACAGATCCAAGTAATAACCGCTCGTTGAGCTAGTCCTAATAATACTCAAAGTTCTTTGCTGAACCACCTCATTGATATCATCATCCATTTGTTGCATGGTAAAGGTGAAATTCTCTGAAAGCGGTGCTTCCATGCTATTGGGTTCCATGTGTAGGGTTTTAACGGTTGGAATCCAACGACCAGACCAGCCTCCTTGTGGGTGCGATGAACCATTTGTAACCACAGTATTGTGGGAAGCCCACTTCACAGCGTACTCTTGGTGAATAGCGCTATTTCTTGGATTATCTTGTCCTCCATTACCTCCCAATACTTTGCCAACACCATAAAGTTCCATCGCCAATCCCGAAGCGTGCATATGAACACCTCCTGCTCCGCCTGTGTATGCCATTAAACCATAGTTCAAAGTATCTTCTGTAAAATAATTTCGCTGCATTACTACACCTACTGGAGAATACGTTTTGGTACTATAAAATTCAAATGGAACTGTTTCCATGGAATCAACATCATGTCCCCAAAATAAATTTATAGCTCTGTTAACACCAATACCTAAACTAGGCCATCCACCTCTACTATTTGTTTTTAAATCTTCTTTAAGAAGGCCACCAAAATAGGCCATTTCATCCGTCATATTCTTTCGTTTGGCAATTTCGAATGCAGTAAGGTAATAGCCAGTCATGTTAATATTAGCTCCGGCTCCCCTGTTGGCATCTCCATAACACATTCTTTCATTGCTTGGATATGATTGTTGTTTAACCGTAGTAAGGGCTTCCAATACATGAAGGTTATCATCTATTAAATTAAATTCTGGTTTCCAACGATCAACAATGTTTAAGAAAACACTTAACATGTCGATAACGCCTCCTGAATAACTAGCACTTTCAGGCCAAACATTGTCCTCTAAAAAGCTAAAAGCCCAAGTTATACTAGGCTGAGCAGGTGATCCGTCGAATATGTACTGCTGAATCAACGAATCTTGAAGCACAGAATCGGAGATACACATCAATGCACTTAAGCCAGCTTCCATTTCTAATACTGGCCAGTTGTCTAATTGAGAATTAGGCCCAACTACCCTTACAGTATTGTATTGTTTTTCGAACCAATGCTGAGCGAAATCTTCTCTAAAGTTGTTGTAAGTAGAATCTTCGGCATTGTAGATCTTGTTATTAGCAGTATCTGCAAGCCACGGCTGAATAAAATCGTAAGTCTCAGGAATGTGGCACAACAACCTTGCCTCATACAAATGATTGGTTGGCATCATAATCCCTCCATTAAGTTGAGAGGATGTATTTCTGGCCATTGCTCTAAACCCATTGGTGTATGAGCTCATAATATCTGCCGAAAGTTGGGCATAGTCCTCATCGCCCGTTAGCCAGTATGCAACTGCACAGTTAAAAGAAAGGTCTAAAAACTGCCTGTGTAACTCTCTTAAATAGTTCCCTAAGTATGGAACAAACTCTGAATCGGTTCCTGGAGAAGTCCTACATTCCATTCCAAATAGCGGATCGATATTAAAAGGTGGTATTTCATCTATCGTAGGTTGGCGGATACTCAAACCTGAAGGAGCCTTAGGGCTGTAATAAGTTGCTCTATGAAGAGTACGCAATATTGAGGTGCCACTATAATTCGGTGGGCCATTATCATTACTTCCATTTGCCTTTGTATAGTTCTCTCCTCCCCAAGTTAATGGGATTCTGCTAGTGTAGTACCCTGGATCTGCTTTATGAATTTCCACAGCAGCATCTACTTTGGAAAGTAAAGAGACATACATATCGTTTGCCCAATCGTGATTAGCAATATTGGCCAATATACCTGCCTTATCATCATCGGTAACAAAGATGTGCGGATGTTTATTGGTTTGTGCTTGTATTGCTTGAATTAGGAATAGAATGGCTAATAAACCAAGTAGTAGAGATTTAGAATTTTTCATAATTGCAGGTAATAACTTCTTAATAAGGCCAATTTATATTTGATGGCGATAATCTTTTTCTAATCTATATAAAAAAAGCGAATTACTTTCTGGTGTCCATCCTGTAGTGTTATGTGTTTTACCCCTCAGTCACACGTGCCGCGTGACAGCATCCCCTTGAAGAAAGGACTAATGCATAGCATTACTCTGCCTGGCTTTTCGTTTTGGGTTCGCATTGTATTCTACAATAGGCCTAATTGCCCAAACAACCTCTCCTCTCTACCTTATAGAGAGGAGAACTATTCGACCGTAGTCGAATAAAGAGGTGAGTCACTCTACCAGTATCTTCATGCTTTGAGAAATGGTTGAAGAATTCATTCTTAAAATATATATCCCCTTCTCAGCTACATTAACTGTTGTAGATCCAATAAAGCTTCCTGATTGAATTAATGCTCCATTAAGACTTACAACCTGATAACTCACTTCTTCGTTTGTAGTTGAAGAAATCGTGAATACACCATCAGAGCTAGGGTTTGGACTTACATCAAAACCACCTTTAGTAGCTTTATTATCATCCACGCTTATCAAAGTGTTTCCACTAAAAGTTAGCAAGCCTTGGTTGTTTGCATCGGAATTTAAAGTAGTTCCGTTGTAGGTTAACGAGTTTCCCTCGCCGATGTAAAGTGTAATCTCTCCTGTTGAATCTGTATCAGCCACCTTACGAATAATTGCGAAAGTACCATCGAAAACTATTGCGTCACCAAATAATAAACTAACCTCTTTGTCTCCATCTTGAGATATTACAATATCCTCTATTTCAACACCATTCACTTCACTCTTAACAATAGCGCCAACTACTTTGCCATCAACTTTTAGTTTCTCAATTGATTTAACAGTTCCCGTTTCGTTCAACGAAGGTTCAAATACTGTTACAAAAGGGTCATCCCAAGCTTCGCCTAATTTACGCACTACCAACACCTGGGTTGGTTCGTCGCCATAATGAAAAGGAGCACCATCCAAAGAAGGCGCCATGGCATTTGTAAATTCTAAATCATTTCCAGCAGGAATTTTAACGTGCATGTACTTGTCACCTTCGTACATGTGAAATCTCGCATGAACAGTTGAATCATGTGTACCAGTTTTAGCATCCCAAAACCAGTCCATTCCGCTTCTTCCGTATTTATTTTCCGAGTATCGCTCCGTATCAAGCGTTAAGCCAATAGTATCGTTATTCGCTTTCGTAATCTCCAATGTATCACAAATGTTGTGGTAAATATAATCGTGGTAATCGTTCGTATTCAAATCGATAGACCGAAAGAAATCTAAGTAATATCCTGTTGTATCGCTTGTTCTGATAATGCTTAACGTACGCTCTTGAGTTGCACTATTAATTTTATCATCTAAATGCTGATAGGTAAAAGTAAAATTCTCAGAAAGTGGCACCTCTGTAGCATTTGGCTCCATAGCAAGCGTCATAGTTCTATCCATATTCCACCATGCTCCCGAAACTCCTCTGTTAGTTCTACCATTAATGGTAACCGTATTGTGAGCGGCATGTCTCATTTCATAATCTTCATGTATAGGTTTTCCTCTTCTAAACCCACCATGCTGTCCTAAAACATCACCAACACCATACAGTTCTATACTTATACCCGATGCAAACATATGAACTCCACCAGCACCTCCAGAATGAGCCATTAGTCCATGCATTAAAGTATCCTCAACATAGTAGTTTCGTTGAAAGGCTATTCCAACGTCGTAAAAACTTGCTGTACTTTTAAATTCGAACGGAGCCGCTTCAAGGGTATCTACATCGTGTCCCCACAACAATGCCAAAGGTCTATGGTAAAATAGCTCCCAATGATCCCATCCCCAAGTACCACGACTGTATGTTTTAAGTTCGTTCTTTAGTGCCGTTCCGAAGTAAGCAATTTCATCTTCCAAATCATTTCTTAATGCCATGTGATAGGCTCTAGCGAAATTAGGGGTCACACTAACTGCACTTCTGTTTCCATCCCCATACCGCATTCTTTCATCATTGGGGAAAGATGTTTCTTTTAAAGTTCTCTGTGCATCTAATATGTGTACGTTGTCTTTTACAAAATTTAGTTCTGGTTTGTACATATCCAGAATGTTCAACTGAATTCCTAAATCCGACACTACCCCACCACTATAACCAGAACTCTCCGGCCAAACACCATCTACAATAGCTCCGAACATAGTTGTTACAGGCATTTGTCTGGCATATTTCCCACCAGGAAGATCAGGATGACCTACATGAAAATTAATGAACAACGAATCCGACAATACAGTATCACTTATACACATAACAGGAAACCAAGCCGACTCTGCCATTAAAATATCCCAGTTACTCAGTGCCGTAGCACCAACCGCAGCCGTAGTTTCAGCTTGTTTTACAAACCAGTGTTGAGCAAAATCTTCTCTAAAAGCAGAATAAGTTCCTGTTTCCGGATCATACACCTTATTGTTAGCTGTGTCTGCCAACCAAGGTTGAATAAAGTCGTACATCAAAGGAATTCTTGATATGTAACGAGATTCTCTTAAATAGTTTTCGGGAATTAGAATTCCACCTTGAATTTGGTTTCCAATAGCTCTCGACATCGTTCTAAGTCCACCAACATATCCCCTCAAGATATCCGCCGCAAGTTGCGCGTATTTCTCATCGCCAGTTAACCAATACGCAATACCTGCATCCACACCAAGCGTCATAAACTTTACGTGAATGTGTCTTAAATAATCTCCCAAATAAGGTACAAACTCCAAATCGCCATTTGGCTTAGTTCGCATTTCCATTCCAAACTGAGGATCGGTATTAAAAGGTGGAATTTCTTCTAGTGTCGGATACCACATATCGGCTCCAGATGGCGATTTCGGTAAACCTTCTACTACTCTATGCAAGGTATGAAAAGGAGAAGTACCAGAATAATTTACCCCACCAGCAGCAAGGCTTCCTCCTTCGTACTTAATGTAATTTTCGCCACCCCATGTTAACGGGATTCGACTGGTGTAAAATTCAGGATTAACTAAATGAGTGTCGGCTTCTGCTTCAACATGATCTAATAAACCTTGATACAAATCGGCTGCCCATGTATAATTATCGATGTTATCTAAAATTCTTTGCTTGTCGGTATCCTTTACCCAAATCTTCGGAAACTCACCATGTTGCGCTATAACATTCTGACTTAATGTAATTAATGCTATAATTGTTACAGCAATCGATTGTATTTTATTCATATGCACATTTATTATATTGATTCTGTAAAGATAATTCAATAAATCATTAATAAGCGAAGGATATATGCATTTTTTCGAGCTTGGAATTCAATTCTATTTAAGCGTAACTATTTTTACTTATTCAGAATTATATTCTCAAGATTTGTACCGCCAATTAACGTTTTGGATGCAAGGGCGCTTTTCGAAGTGCATACGTTCTTTCGGCTATAGATAATATAACATTGGAATTTTCCATAACTATTTTTTATGTAATTTCAATTTTCATTTCCCTCTTCCTATTGGGCTGAATTAGCATACTTAAAATAACAAAATAAACATGCAATACAATCGATTGTATGAATTATTATTACATTTGATGCTACCATACAGAATTTACTCTTAAAAACAAGATGAAAAACAACAAAGCAACCATACACGATATCTCGAGATCTTTAGGTATAGATAGTTCTACTGTTTCGAGAGCACTTAACGGAAGTGATAGAGTAAAAGATAAAACTAAGGAGTTAATTAATAAGAAAGCAGAGGAACTTGGCTATAGGAAAAACATAATGGCCAGAAACCTTCGGATGAACAGAACATTTACTATTGGTGTTATAGTTCCTAGGATAGACAGACACTTCTTTGCCAAACTAATTGCAGGAATAGAGGAAACAGCATTCAACCTTAATTATGAAGTTATCATAGCACAGTCGTTAGACTCATTAGAGCGCGAGAAAAAACTATTAGCAAACATGCTAAATAACCGTGTGGATGGATTACTTATTTCTACCACTATGGAAACTATTTCATACGATCATTTTGATGCTTATAAGGATGAAAACAGCCCGATAATATTTGTGGATAGACCCAATAAAATTGGCTACAACTCGAATGTTATTATTAACGACCAGGAAACGAGCCTAAATGCTACGCAGCATTTAATAGACAATGGATATAAAAACATTGTTCATTTTGCGGGTCCTCAAGAAGTAGACCTTTACAAACTTCGACTGGCAGGCTACAAAGCTGCATTAGAAAAAAACGGAATTGAATTCAATGAAGATTACGTAATCGAATCTCGCTTAATGCAGGAAGATGGCGAGAAAATGGCAAAACAAATTCTCGAACTTCCTAATGTTGATGCAGTCTTTGCAGCAAACGACCATGCAGCAATTGGCGCCATGAAACGCTTAAAAGAACAAGGTGTTAAAATTCCTGAAGACATTGCATTTATGGGTTTTAGCGACGAGCCTATTTCTGAATATATAGAACCAGGTCTTAGCACGGTTAAGCAGCCTGCTACGCTTATGGGCAAAGAAGCAACGTCATTACTTATCGGACAGATCGAAAATAAAAGTGGCGACATTGTTCACACAAAAATCCTCGATGCAGAATTAATTGTGAGGAATTCTACTAAAAAAATTACAGCTTAAATTAAATACATTACACATTCATACTACTATGGTAACAAATTACGAAGTACGTTACGCAGCATCTCCAAGAGAGGCAAAAACGTTAGACACAACTGAATTAAGAGAAGAGTTTTTAATTGAAACCATTATGACGGAGGGCGAAGTAAATTTCGTGTATTCTCATTACGACAGATTTATTACTGGCGGTGCAGTTCCTACAACATCCGATTTAAAATTAGAAACCATCGATCCGCTTAAGGCAGATTACTTTTTAGAACGAAGAGAAATTGGTATCATCAATGTTGGCGGTGCAGGTACAGTTACTGTTGATGGCGAGCAATACGAAATAGGATATAAAGAAGCGCTTTACGTTGGCAGAGGCAACAAAGAAGTAGTATTTAGCAGCGTAGATGGAAACTCTCCTGCAAAGTTTTACCTCAACTCCACTCCTGCCCACAAAGCTTTTCCTACTAAAAGAATTACAAAGGCAGAAGCGGAAATTGTAGAATTAGGTGCTCCTGAAACTGCTAATGCTAGAACCATTAATAAACTGATTGTAAATAGTGTTGTTGAAACTTGTCAGGTTCAAATGGGCATGACGGAATTAAAAGTTGGTAGTGTTTGGAATACCATGCCGGCTCATTCGCATGACAGAAGAATGGAGGTATATTTCTATTTTGAAGTTCCAGAAGGTCAATCGGTTTCTCATTTTATGGGTCAGCCTCAAGAAACTCGACACATTTGGATGCAAAACAACCAAGCTGTAATATCTCCACCATGGTCTATTCACTCAGGATCTGGAACGAGCAACTACACTTTTATCTGGGGAATGGCCGGCGAGAATTTAGATTACGGCGACATGGATCATTGTAAAATAACCGATTTAAAATAATTATTAAAACAACATAAGTTTGTGGTAAAACGAAATGCAAAAAGTGTCACTTCGAGTGATTCGCCATTGGCGAATAGTATCGAGAAGCACTTTTTGATTTGAATACCATATGTTCTCGATACAATCCCGTAAACACGGGATCACTCGAACTGACAATGGTTTTCTTTATCAGACTCAAATTTAAATAAGTATGTCTACAACTTTATTTAACCTAACAGGTAAAACAGCCTTAATTACTGGTGCCACACATGGCTTAGGAATGGCTATGGCTATGGGTTTAGGAAACGCAGGTGCCACATTGGTAATTAACGGAGCATCTTCTCAAGAAAAACTTGACAATGCCGTTGCACAATATAAATCGGCAGGATTAAACGCGCATGGTTATTTGTTTGACGTAACTGATGAAGCTCAAGTAATGGACAACATTGCTAAAATTGAAAGCGAAGTTGGCCACATCGACATCCTTGTAAACAACGCTGGTATTATTAAGAGAGTTCCGTTGGAAGAAATGGAAGTTTCGGAATTTGAGCAAGTAATAAAAGTTGATTTAGTTAGTCCTTTCATCGTTTCTAAACATGTTGTAAAAGGCATGATTGCTCGTAAAGCAGGCAAAATAATCAACATATGTTCTATGATGACCGAACTAGGCCGCAACACGGTTGGTGCGTATGCATCGGCTAAGGGTGGCTTAAAAATGCTGACAAAGAACATGGCTACAGAATGGGCTAAACACAACATACAAACCAATGGAATTGGCCCCGGATATTTTGCTACAGAGCAAACCAAACCAATTAGAGTTGACGGACACCCATTCAACGATTTTATTGTTGGCCGTACGCCAGCAGGCCGTTGGGGCGACCCAGATGATTTACAAGGCGCTGCTATTTTCTTAGCGTCCGATGCGAGTAGATTTGTAAACGGACAAATAATTTATGTTGATGGCGGTATTCTTGCAACCATTGGCAAACCTGCTAACGAAAGCTAAATCTCTACCCTACCAATATGAATACACATAATCTTCTTTCACCCTTCGTAGCTTTAGCGAAGAAGGGCTCATTCTCTCTTGCTCTTGCTGTCCTTCTCTCTTCCTGTACAGAATACTCTAAAATTATTGTCGTAAACAACGACCTTAATTTGGAGCGTACAACTGAGACAATTGAGTTAACAAAAGAATTCCTTAAAGTTGAAGACTTGAGCTACATTGGAATCCGTGATATGGGAAACAGAGAGTTACAATTGACTCAACTGGTAGATTTGGATGGAGATGGAATCTGGGATCAATTGTTATTTCAACCTCAAATGGTTGCTAATACTGATAAATCATATTCTATAGAAATCATATTGGATACAGATCGCCCCAAAACAGACAACCTTTGTTTCTCGCGTTTTGTACCCGAACGTACCGACGATTACACGTGGGAAAACGACAAAGTAGCTTTTAGAGTTTATGGGCCAACAGCACAAAAAATAAAAGAAAGCGGCGAAAAAGGCGGTACACTTTCTAGTGGTGTAGATGCATGGCTTAAAAGAGTTGAATATCCTATTATCAACAAATGGTACAAAGAACATTTTGATAAAGTAAGTTCTTACCATGAAGATACTGGCGAAGGTTGCGATAACTTCCACGTTGGCGTTAGTCGTGGTGTGGGTGGTATAGCTGTTAAAGGAGATAGTACTTATTACGTTTCTAAAAATTACACAAAGTGGAGAACCATTACAACGGGTCCGATCAGAACTAGCTTTTATTTAGAATATGCAGATTGGGACGCCAATGGTAAAACAGTAACAGAATCTAAAGTAATAGCATTAGATCTTGGCAGCCGGCTATCTAAATTTGAATTGAACTTAGGAGGCGTTGATGAGGTTTCTGTTGGGCTTACCTTAAACAACTTGCAGGATAGTGTAAAGCATACGATAAGTGGCAACAGCATCAGCCTCTGGTATACTCAAGTAGACTCTAAATTTGGCACAGCGATTGTTGCAAAATCAGCTGTTCTTATTGATCATGAAGATTATGCTACACCCGTTAAAGATGAGAGCAACTTTTACGCTCATTTAAAAGTCACTGATGACAAACTAACTTACTACGCAGGTTTCGGTTGGAAGAAAGCAGGTGAGATTACCACCTCTAAAGAATGGGAACAATATTTGAAAGAGTTTTCTCAGAAAATAGAATCTAAATTAACAGTTACGCTTAAAAGTAACAATGAATAAATTCATTTTACTAGTTGCAGCAGCCTTCTTAATTAACAGCAATATTTCTATTGCTCAACAATTTAAAGCTAGCGAATACAAAACATTTTCGGACGATGGTGCTTGGTGCTGGTTCTCCGATCCGCGTGCTGTTCACTTAAATGGTAAAGTGTATTCTGGTTGGGTTTCTGCCGATGGTAGTATTGTTGTCGGCAGCTACAACGAGGCTACAGGAGCAATTAAAAAAGTAAACATTTCGCATAAGTATAACAAAGACGATCATGCGAACCCTTCTTTTTTGATTCTACCCGATAACAGAATCATGGTATTTTTTGCAGCTCATTCTCGAAAAAGTGCAACGGATAATGTCGCGGCTATATCTTATGCTATTTCTAAAAACCCCGAAGATATTTCGGAATGGAATCCCATTCAAAAAATAACAGACAACGTTAAAGGTGCTTCTTCTTTTTGCTACACCAACCCGGTTTTACTTTCGGAAGAAAAAAACAGAATTTACCTTTTCTGGAGAGGTGGCAATTTTAAACCGACCTTTTGTTACAGCGACAACCTTGGTAAAACTTGGTCGAAACCAGAGAACTTAATTAAGTCTACTCTAAACCCGTCGAAAAGGCCTTACATGAAAATTTCTAGTAATGGCAAGGATGAAATTCATTTTGCTTTTACAGACGGACACCCTCGTAACGAAGCCATAAATAGCATCTATTACCTTAAATATAAAGGTGGTAAATTTTACAAAGCAGATGGTACTGTAGTCGGGTCGGCTTCAAAACTTCCTTTAGAACATGAGTCGTGCGACTTGGTGTACAATGGCGAAGGGCAGAAAAAATTTGGCGACTGGCAATACTACAATGGAGTAAGAGGATGGATTTGGGATGTGGCTGTAGATGAACAAGGAAACCCAACATTGGTATACACGCTGCTACCAGAAGAAACAAAGCATTATTATTACTATTCTAAATGGAATGGAAAAGAATGGAATGTCCAGTTAATTTCGAAAGGCGGTTCTACCTTCCCTCGTTTTTATAGAGATAAGGGAGATAGAGATCGAGAGCCTCATTATTCGGGCGGTGTGTATTTAGATCACGAGAACACCAACGTAGTTTATTACTCAAAACCTGTTAACGATAGATTCGAAATCTTTAAAGCAGAAACTAGCGACCTTGGTAAAACATGGAAAGAAACTGCGATTACAACGAATTCAAAAAAAGATAATATTAGACCTTACGCTGTAAGAGGTGCTGACAAAAACGCCAAAGTACAAGTACTTTGGATGTACAACGATTATTACATTCATTACACCGATTACAAATCAAGAATTAAATTAGATATCATTAAATAACCACTAAGCATGAAGACAATTAAATCATTTTTAACAATTGTATTAATCGCATTTACTACCATTTCGTTTGCTACACCACCAAAAGCAGACAAAGTAGACCCGGAAGAAGTAAGAGCTGTAATGCAAAAAGTAGCCGATTGGCAAATTTTCCATTTCCAAGATCACTTTAGCAACTGGAAAAGAGTGCACCCGCCTTTACATTGGACAAATGGTGCCTTGTACGTTGGCATGATTAAATGGGCCAAAATGTCGGGAGACGATAAGTATTACAACTGGATGAAAAACATTGGAGAAGACGAGGGATGGGAATTAGATGACAGACTATATCATGCCGATGACCATACTGTAGGCCAAATGTATATTGACCTTTACAGAAAGTACAAAGCAGACGGTGATACTGCAGCTAGTAGAATGATTGAACCGACCAAAGAGCAATTCGATTTTATTATGCTCCACCCTTCTCAATCTAAATTAAACTGGAGAACACCTAACCACCAAGACAGATGGAATTGGTGCGATGCATTATTTATGTCGCCACCAGTTTGGGCCAAGCTTTATAAAGAAACAGGAGACAAAAAATACCTCGATTTTTTAATGAAAGAATATAAAGCCACAACAGATTTCTTATTCGACGAATCTGAAAGTCTTTACTTCCGTGATGAAAACTACTTCAACGAAAAAGACAACGGAACCAAAATTTTCTGGGGAAGAGGTAACGGATGGGTTTTTGCTGGCTTAGCTAACATCCTAACCGAATTAGATCCTAAAACAGATGAATACAAATACTTTTTAGGCATCTACAAAAAGATGGCAGCAAAGCTTATCAAAATTCAAACTCCCGAAGGACATTGGGCAATGAGTTTATTAGGAGCTGAGTTTTACCCTACTCCAGAAACAAGTGGATCATCTTTCTTCACATTTGGTTTAGCTTGGGGAATTAACAACGGAGTTTTAGATAAAGAAACTTACTTAGAACCTGTAACCAGAGGTTGGAATGCAATGGCAGGACATGTATCTGAAGAAGGATACATTGGCTATGTACAACCAATCGGAGCAGCTCCTGGCAGTGCTTGGAAAGACAAAACTGAAGTGTACGGAACAGGTGCTTTCTTAAGCGCAGGCTCTGAAATCTACAAACTTTTCGGCGGAAAATAAGCCCGCCTCCTACGAAACGTCATCCTGACAACCAGTCCGCCAGCTGGCGGATCAGGAAGCAGGATAAGTACAGGATATTACATATATGCAAATGTTGGCGGCAATTAAAATTAATACATGCAAGAAATAGGAGGAATAATAAATGACCTAATAGTATTGGGAGTTTTTATTTACTCAACCTTATTGGTAAGTGGAAAATTAAAACTCAATCCTGAAAATCAAGAAAAACTTGATGCCTTCTTAAGTAAGAAAGGAAAATGGTTCAGACCTGTAGTTTATATTGGAACAGGAATATTCATGTTTCTATTATTATTCCATGTATCTGAACTCTACTTAGTTCCAGATAATCAAGAAACAACAACTGTTAAATGGACAGAATCAAATAAAAAGAAGATGACTCAAGGTTGTATCGAAAATGCTAAAAAAAGTTATGCGAATGACCCTGAAGGAACCACCACGATTTGTGAATGCACAACTGAAAAAATTGCTCTAAAATATACACTCGAAGAATTCACGAAAATGAATGAAGAAGAAATGACACCAATCATAATTCCTATTATCAATTCTTGTAAAGATGACATTGAAACCGAATAAAAGAACCACCGCCTACAAAACCTAAAGTACATGGCTACATTCTTCTTACATTTAACAAAACGTTTCACTGCAGAATAGCACCGTTCCAATCAGCCTGTCGGCTGACAAGACCCGTCATGATTCTTTAGCGCGGCGTCAGACTGTCTAAAAACCCAGCTTTTTTGTTAATTACTTTCGAATGAATTTGCTTACCCCATTTTGATGTTTTGTATCTTCAGGATATGAAGTATATAAAAGGAAACGACCGAAGTCAAATTGCTCTTATTCCAAGTT
>JABSPQ010000161.1 GCA_013214205.1 Flavobacteriales bacterium | reverse complement strand
TCCTAAAAATATTTAAAAACTAGTTCTATCTAGTATTTGATACTCCACTTGGCTATCTCCTAGACCATAATAACGTTGGAGTATTAATATTTTAAATAGCATCACTACGTCATAAGGTTTGGCTCCAGCATTATTCTTTTTGTTGGTATTAAGTAGTTTGTTTTCCAGTGACTCTCGAAACATCTAAAAGTCAATTACTTTACTGATCGATTCTAATGGGTTACCTATTGTAGATAAGCGTTCTTTAGTGAATTCTTCATCGAATAAGCCTTTGTTTCCTCGTGTTTTATACATTTTTACAGCAATTAATTACAACATAAAAGATACACATTATTAGCTAATTATCAATGGTTTAAATTTCAGAAGTCCCCTTAACTATTCCAGTGGTGTTGGATCGATCCTGTTTCATTTGTGTTTAAGAACTTGGATGCTCGTAGAAGTTTAAATTCTTTTTTAAGCAGCATTATCCACTTCTATTCTAAATAATATTCGTGATTGTAAAGCTTTAAAAACCTTGAGTATTGTGGCAAGTGTTACATTTTGCACATTTGATTCTAATTTAGAAATCTGAGCTTTTTGCACTCCAACAATTTTGCCAAGTTCTTCTTGGGTGATGCCTTTTTCTTTGCGAATTTGCTTTATTAGCTTTCTCATTATATCTACAGAAAGTTCTAATTCGTAATTTATTCGGGCTTCAGAGCCTGATATACCTATGTGTTTGTCTTTAAGCTGGTCTAAGGATGTGGATTTAATTGTGTTTTAAATATTCGGTTCTTAATTTGTGCGCCTTTTTTAATTCTTCTTTTGGCACTTTTGATACTTTCTTTACAAATCCATGGGTTGCAAATGCAAGGGATGATTCTTCTCTTAATTCCCATATTTCATCATCTAGTTTTTTGAAGAGTTTCGGATCGTTTATGTATCTCGCTTTATCTATGTTGTAGATTATCTTACTTCTTGCTTTATCTTCGATTTTATCGATGAACTCAACTGCTTGGTCGAGGAATTTTACTTCAAATTTGGGGTTGAATTATGTTTTCTGTTACGACAAAGGTATACAGTGTTTCTATAAATGGAAACTTTTGTTTGTTGTTTTACTTTGCTTGTTGGAAATGAGAATTGTTATCTGTTGTGTAAGGGGGGGGAGGTTAGTCTTTCACTTTATTAAAGCCAAGGCCTTTAAGCATCCATTTGGGCAATGTTTTTTCTTGATTTCTGTTTTTGAGATTTAAGAAGAGTCCTAATTTTTTAAGGATTGGAACTTTATACGTTTGAACGAATTCGATGAGCACGCCATCTGGGTCTTCTATGTACGAAAAGTGTCCAGCTGCTTCTCCCATGTCGAAAGATTCTGAGCTATCTACAGTAAAATTGTAGCCAGTTTTTTCGCATTTGGCTTTAAGTACATCCATTCGTTTTACATCGAAACATAAATGGATAAATCCAAGATCGCCCCAAAAACGATTTTCGAAAGTTTTGTTTGGTGTACGTCCTTCAGTTTGCACCAATTCAATTTCGCTTGGTCCAAGTAATTCACTAAAAGGCCCGTTGCGCAATGTTTTGTGTTTAAGAAGAACCCTTCTCATTTTTAAATCTCCGGAGGGAAGCGTAGACAAATCGGCGAATTCTTCGGTTTTATCATAAACAATGGTGTCGTATCCTAAAACATCTTGGTATAATGGCAGAATTTTATCGATATCGCTACTGCCTATCATAACACCACTTATACCACTATTTAATTTGCCTTCTTCGATAAACTGGTAAGACGAGGAAATAAATTGGAAGATGTTTCCATTGAGGTCTTTCACGAAAAAGCTTTCTGCACCAGCTGGGTCTTTAACTACTTCTGTGAGTAAGTTCAGTCCTTTTTCTTTAAATACATTGTAAGAGAGTTGTACATCAAGCGTATTTATTTTAGCACAAAGAATGCCTAAATCACCAATTTGAAGTTCTTCTTTTTGAGCTACGGGAGTTCTGCTAGTGTATTGCCAAATCTCGTAGCCTCCGCCACCTTGAAGTGATAAGCCTAGAATTGCTCTCCGTTCATGAATTTGATTGCCAGTGTATCGTTGCATTTTATCTACAACACCATTTTCTTCAAAAATTCTACAATCTACTCCGAAGTTTTTTCTGTACCAATCAAATGCCGCTCTTGCATCTGGCACCCCAATTCCTACCTGCTGTATCCCACTTATTGGATCCTTCATCCTTACTCTGTTTTTGCTTTTCTAATCAATTTTGAGAACAACCGTGGAAAAAATCTCTTCACGTAAACTGCGGTTATTTCTGCTCCTCCAATATAAACCTCTTCTTTATCCTTGCGGATGGCTTGGATTATTTCTTTTGCACAATCTTTTGCCAACATCCCTTCATTTTGGTTGTCGTCCATTTTGTTGTGTTTGTTGCCAGTGCCATCAAGTGCGTTTATGGAGATTGATGTTTTGATTTTTCCAGGACAAACGATTGTTACCTTGATGTTTTCTTTCCACGTTTCAAACCTTAGCGATTCGAAAAAACCGTGCAATGCGTGTTTTGAAGCAGAGTAGGCCGAACGTAATCCAAATCCGAATTTGCCCGAAATACTGCTCATTGCAACCATATGACCAGATTTTTTGGCCAGCATGTGAGGTAAAATCTGCTTAACTAAACTTACTGTTCCGAAATAATTTGTTTCCATGATCCTTCGATCAGTCGCCATGTCGGTGTCGATAATTAACGAACGTTGGCTGACACCGCCGTTGTTTATAACGCAATCAATTTGTCCGAAATGAGCAATTACCTGTTCTACTTCTGCTTTAAAATCACTTTGACTTGATAAATCAAGCACAACGTTTAGAATATTTTCTGGATTAGCACAAAGGCCTTTAACTCGTTCCAATTCCTCTATTCTACGAGAAGACAAAACTAATTTGGCGCCAGCTTCACTTAACTGCGTAGCCAATTCTTCTCCAATTCCAGATGAAGCGCCAGTAATCCAAATGATTTTTTCTTTGAACGATTTCAATGGTTGCAAAGATGGTTAGTCAATCCCAAAATAAAGGAATTAAATGACTAATAGTAAGTCAATCTTCTAACATTTGCGATATACTTAGAAAGGTGCATAACCTGTCTAGAATAACCATACTCATTATCGTACCATACATAAAGAACAACGTCTTTCTTATCGTTCGATACAATAGTTGCATGACTGTCGTAAACAGAAGGGCAACGGTTACCTACAATGTCGGAAGAAACCAACTCGTGAGAAGTTGAATACTTTATTTGTTCAACAAAATCTCCGTGTAATGCAGCATGCCTTAAAATATCATTGATGCCATCAACCGAAGTTTCATTGTTTACCGTTATGCTCAAAATTGCTAAAGAAGCGTTTGGCGTTGGTACTCTAACTGCATTGGCGGTTAATTTCCCTTCCAAACTAGGCACAGCTTTAACAACTGCTTTGCCAGCACCTGTTTCGGTAATTACCATGTTTAAAGGAGCCGATCTACCACGACGATATTTTTTGTGGTAGTTATCCAATAAGTTTTGGTCGTTTGTAAATGCATGAATCGTTTCGATGTGTCCTTTCTCTATTCCTAAAGTATCTTCCAATACTTTTAAAACAGGCGTAATCGCGTTAGTAGTACAGGATGCTGCTGAAAATATGTTTTCATCTTCTATAGAGAACATACCTTCATTAATTCCGAAAACGATATTAGGAATGTCGCCTTTGCCCGGAGCAGTAAGTAAAACTTTAGATATGCCTTCGGCTTTTAGGTGGTTTCCTAATCCTTTTCTATCTCTAAAAACACCAGTATTGTCAATTAATAAAGCATTTTCAATACCGAATTCAGTATAATTAATTTCGTCGGGTTTACCAGTAATCAAGTGAACCCTGTGACCATTAATGATTAAGCATTTGTTTTCTACATCTTCCGAAATAGTACCAGTAAAAGGTCCATGAACAGAATCTGTTCTTAATAAACTGGCTCTTTTGTAAACGTCTTCATCGCTACATGATCGAGTAACAATTGCTCTTAATCGAAGTTGTTCTCCTTTACCTGCTTGTAGAATTAACTCTCTCGCCAATAATCTTCCAATTCGTCCGAATCCGAATAAAACCACATCACGAGGTTCTAAAGTTCTTTTTTCGATTCCGATGTAATCTTCTAATCTATTATTAAGAAAAGCAGTTAAGTCGTTGTTGAAGCTTTCTTTTTCCGCAAGCCAATCGTAGCATAGCGTACCAATATCAATTTTTGAAGGGGCTAAATCAAGTTCTGTAAGTACTTGAGTAATTTCGGCAGTAGCGTAGATACTACATTCTTTTTTTACTTCCTTTTTAGCGTAATCATGAAGATTGAGGAGGTAGCTGATTTTTTGATCCATTAAAGGATGATTAAACATCACAAGTTCAACTGTTTTGTCGTACCACAGTTTCCCAATCAACTGAACCAGTTTAGAGGCTTGCTTCTCTCTATTGATCCATTTCTCTAACTCTTTCTCGTAAACTCCTTTTGCTTGTTCGTTTGCTACTTCTGGTGGCATATCAATAATGTTTGACGTTTATATTCTTCAACAATTGAATTTAGAACAATCGTTGGTTCTAAAATGCACGGCAAAAGTATTGAACTTGAGTAATGCAATCAAGTATTAAGGGGATAATTGAGGAAACTAGTTAACAGTTTTTTAAGGTTTAGATACCAATACCGTAATATGCGGTTCTGCCATTCGGATAAATACCTTGTAAAAGTACGCCACCACTATCTTTTTTGCCTTTTAATAATTGCACTAAATGATTGGCATCTTTTACAGGAATTCTTTCTACATGGGTTATTATAAATCCCAATTTAATTTGTGCATCTCTAAATACTCCATCGTCCATCTTAATTATTTTAACACCGTTAGCAAGTCGCAAATTTTGCTTTTCGATGGCGGTGGCATTTTTGAAGTATGCACCATATAAATTATGGCCTTTTATGTCACTTTTTTTAATGATGGCTGTTTCTCCATCAATATTTCTAAGCGTGACACTAATGGTTTTTATTTCTCCAAATCGATTAATCACAACATCAATTTTATCATTAGGTCTGTATTTACTAATCTCTTCTTGAAGTTCGGCGGTTTTTTTAATCTCAGAATCATTGATTTGAATGATTACGTCGCCTTTTTTTATTCCGGCTGCTTCGGCCGCAGCTCCAATAATAACTTGTTTAACATAAACGCCATTGGTTGTTTTTAAATTTTCTCTCTCTATTAAGCCAGCATCAACAGATTGAATTGAAACGCCAATTAGACCTCTTTGAACAACGCCATAATCTTTTAAATCTTGATACACTTTCTGTACAATGGTAACAGGAATTGCAAATGAATAACCAGCATAGGAACCTGTTTTAGAAAGAATAGCAGTGTTTATACCAACCAATTTGCCTTCTAAGTTTACCAGCGCACCTCCGCTATTGCCAGGGTTTACTGCGGCATCTGTCTGAATAAATGATTCTATGGCATAGGTAGACTCGATGATGTTTATATCGCGGGCTTTTGCACTCACAATACCAGCTGTAACGGTAGATGTTAGGTTAAATGGGTTGCCAACAGCCAAGATCCATTCGCCTACATCAAGTTCGTCATATTCTCCGAATTCTAAAAAAGGTAAATCTTTTAAATCTATTTTAAGTAAGGCTAAATCGGCAGGGGGGTAAGTGCCCACAACTTTTGCAACCACCAGTCTGTTATCGTCTAAAGTGATATCAATTTTATCTGCTCCATCAATTACATGATTGTTGGTAATAATAAATCCATCTTTAGATAGAATTACTCCTGAACCACTGCTTGATTGAATTGGTTTTTGTTGTATTTGAGCTGGTGCTTCACCAAATAATTGCCAAAATGGATTTTGATATTGATTTTCTGAAACTTGTTTGTATGATTTGATGTGTACCACTGAAGGGGTAGATACTTTTGCTGCGTGTGTAAAATCTACTATTGGAGTTATTTTAGGCTTTTGCGCTGTTAATTGAAATTCGAAATCATCAGGTTGAGTGACTTGATGCTGCACTGACGGAACGACGTTTTCATGTATAAATAATTGGTTTATTGATATAGCTACTAAGCCACCTAAAATGGCAATACTTAGTGTATACAATGTTTTTTTCATAGACTTACTTTAATTTTACAGGGAGAATGTCAATAATGATGCCAGTAGAAAAACGTATTATAAGGCCAAATAGTTTAGTAATTTATAATAAATATATTAATTAATGAGAGTTCATTTTATCGCGGTAGGGGGAAGTGTGATGCATAATTTAGCTATAGCACTTCATAATAAAGGAATGACGGTAACTGGATCTGACGATACTTTTCATGAACCATCAGAAAGCAGATTGAAATCTTATGGGTTATTACCAGATGCTGACGGGTGGGATGATGCTCGAATTCACAAGGACTTAGACGCCGTTATTTTGGGTATGCATGCCAGAATAGACAATCCTGAACTTTTAAAGGCGCAGGAATTAGGCTCGAAAATATTTTCTTATCCTGCTTATATCTTTGAGCAATCTAAGGATAAAACACGGGTGGTAATAGGAGGGAGCCACGGTAAAACAAGTATTACAGCCATGATAATGCATGTGCTGCATTCGCTAAAAGTGGATTTCGATTACATGGTTGGCGCGCAATTGGCTGGATTCGATACGATGGTACAATTAACGAAAGATGCACCGATTATAATTTTAGAAGGAGATGAATATTTGTCGTCGCCGCTTGACCTTACACCCAAATTTCATCATTACCTTCCTCAAATTGCAGTATTGTCTGGTATTGCATGGGATCACATCAATGTTTTTCCAACATTTGAAGGCTATGTAGATCAGTTCGACAGTTTTGTTAAGAGTATTTCTGCCGATGGTGTTGTGTTTTATTGCGAAGAAGATGAGGAGTTGATTAAGATGATTGGTAAAACGGAGGCTACTTGTAACAAAGAAGGCTATGGTACTCTCGATTCTGAAATTAACGATGGCGTAACTTCTTTGGAGTTTGACGGACAAACGTATGAACTTGCCATATTCGGAGATCATAATTTACAGAATTTAAATGCAGCTCGAAATGTTTGTATTTCGTTGGGAATAGATGAGAAGCAGTTTTATCAAAGCATTGCATCATTTACAGGAGCTGCAAAACGATTGGAGTTTTTGGGCAAAAAAGACGACGTGGTTGTATATAAGGATTTCGCTCACTCTCCCTCAAAATTAGGAGCTACCACTAGTGCCGTGAGAAAACAATTTTCGACACGAACACTGGTTGCATGTATGGAAATACACACGTTTAGCAGCCTTAATAAAGAATTTCTGAAAGAATACCACGGTAAACTGTCTGATGCCGATGTAGGGATCGTTTATTACAGCCCCGCGGCTATAGCGCACAAGCAGTTGCCACCTTTAACTGAAGAAATGGTGAAGGAAGCATTTGGAGAGGGGATTTTGGTGTTTGATGACTCTGATACTTTGGAATCTTATTTGCTCGAACTTAAATGGAGCAATGCAGTTTTATTAATGATGAGTTCTGGAAATTTTGGAGGCATGAATCTAGAAGATTTTGCCTTAGAAATCTTAGATCAAGTTTGATCTTGGATAGGCATTTTTCGCACTAACCAAGTAACCAACATCGAATAAACCAGGCCGGCAACTATATACATTACTAGCTTGCTAACAATTGTCATCCACCACGAATGAAACATGTAGTAGGTGCTTAAAGAACCTTCTATTTCATCTTCTGTTTTCCCCATTTCTAGCATTTGCGCCCTTCCTTCTGCAGCAAGTACCTTGTAGTACATCGGATCGATAAAGCTGGTGTAAATTACGCTCGCGGCGCCAATACACAAGCCAACCATAATGCCAACTTTAAGGCCTTCCTTAACTCCTACTTCAAACGGAATGGCAGTTTTAAAGTCATTTCTGCTTGTAATATAAATAGTAGCGTACGAGGCAACTATCAAGTTGAACATGCTGAACATAAAGGTGTAAGCTCCTTGCGGCATGTCGCCAGGAAGAACATAAATGTATTCTAATATCAGAACGAACCCAGAGAGTCCGCCTGCTATTAAACCAAACTTGATAGGAAGTTTCACGGTTTTATCCGTTCATTGATATAAGGAACTCTTCGTTAGATTTAGTTCCTTTGATTCTATCTCTTAAGAATTCCATTGCTTCTAAAGGATTCATATCAGATAAGTGATTTCTCAAGATCCAAATCTTCTGCAACGCTTCTTTCTCAACTAATAAATCATCTCTTCTTGTACTAGAAGCAACAAGATCGATAGCTGGGAAGATACGTTTGTTAGATATTTTTCTATCCAACTGCAATTCCATGTTACCTGTTCCTTTAAACTCTTCGAAGATTACTTCGTCCATTTTCGAACCTGTATCCGTAAGTGCAGTAGCAATAATTGTTAAAGAACCACCAAACTCAATGTTTCTAGCAGCACCAAAGAAACGTTTTGGTTTGTGCAATGCGTTAGCATCAACACCGCCAGAAAGTACTTTACCAGATGCAGGAGAAACTGTGTTGTAAGCTCTAGCCAATCTTGTAATAGAATCCAATAGAATTACTACGTCGTTACCACACTCTACCATTCTTTTAGCTTTTTCTAAAACAATGTTTGCGATTTTTACGTGACGTTCTGCTGGCTCATCAAATGTAGAAGAAACAACTTCTGCATTAACATTACGCTTCATGTCGGTTACCTCTTCTGGACGTTCATCCACTAGCAAGATAATTAAATAGATCTCTGGGTGGTTAGCAGCAATTGCGTTTGCAATATCTTGTATTATAATTGTTTTACCTGTTTTAGGTTGTGCAACAATTAAACCTCTTTGTCCTTTTCCTATAGGAGTAAATAAGTCGATTAACCTTGTAGAAATTGTACTGCCTTTAGCAGCCAAGTTCAACTTTTCAGATGGAAAAAGAGGGGTAAGGTGATCAAAAGCAACTCTATCTCTAATATCTGATGGGTTTTTGCCATTAATCTCTATTACTTTAATTAATGGGAAATATTTTTCACCTTCTTTTGGAGGTCTAACAGAACCAAGAACAGTATCACCAGTTTTAAGGCCAAATAATTTGATCTGCGACTGAGAAACGTAAACGTCATCAGGAGAAGTAAGGTAATTGTAATCCGAAGATCTTAAGAAACCATAACCATCAGGCATAATTTCTAATACACCTTCACTAGAAATAATTCCGTCGAAGTTAAATTCTGGCTTCTTAGGCTCAGATGGTGGAATGTATTTTTTCTTGTGCGGTTGATTATTATTGTTTTGTGGTCTATCAGAAGAACCTTTTTCGTTTTTCTTTGGAGCTTCTTTGTCATCCTTGTCATCTTTTTCAGCTGGTGCTTTATCGGAAGACTTTGAATCGCTTGAAGTTTTTTTATCATCTGAACTTTTAGAAGCAGATGGTTTAGAGCCTTTGTTAGCAGGTTTAGAATCTGCCGGCTTAGCTTTTGGTGCTGGTTTTTCCTTAGGTTCAGGCTTAAGTGCTTGTTGATCCAAAATTTTGTAAACCAAATCTTGTTTTTCTAGTGTCTCAAAACCAGCTACTTCTAGGTCTTTGGCGATGCCTCTCAATTTGTCAATTGCCTTACTATTCAGATTTAGAATGTCGTACATATTCGTAGAAACGTGTTTTATATTTAGCTATAATAAACTTTTAAAGAAATAAGCTGGTGTGAACTTTAGAAAAAAAAATATTTATCGATTGTTTTTTACTGACTGACTTCCTATTCGGAAGAGCTTTTGTGTCGAAAAGACAAGCAATATTACAAATTATATCAATTACAAAAAAAAAAGTTTAATAAATAATCTCGCGAGATCCTTAATAGCATTGAAATCTATTTGTAGTACATTTAACGCAACATATATTATAATGATTCAAAGAATACAATCTATTTACTTAATTGTAGTGGCAGCAGTGGCTGTAGCTATGTTGTTCCTTACTTTGCTTACTACAGAAGACAATGCTGTGGTGCTAACAGGGAGTAGTTTAGTCGGAGAAATAGAAGGCAAAAATATAGAAATTTCTGGTTTGGCTGGCTTAACCATGTATTTGTTGGCAGCAACCGGAATAATTTCACTAATCACCATCTTCTTATATAAAGACAGAAAAAAGCAGGTGTTGGCCGTAAAGTTTTTGCTTTTATTAAGTGCAGGTGTTATATATACGCTGGCTCAAGCGTCCAATGACTTGCAGGATGCTGTAGGGGTAGATATGCAAATGAGCATTGGATTTTATCTTCCTATAGTTATGGTGCTTTTATTGGTATTGGCTATTCGAGGAATAGGTAAAGATGATGACCTGATTAGGGCCTCCGAACGTTTGAGGTAATTAATGCTTTTCGGCTAATTCAACTACTTCTAAATCTTTAATGTCCGATTTATCTATGGTGAATCGGATGAGTGTGCGCACTTTGTGAAAACCATACTTGCCCGCTGCTCCTGGATTGATGTGTAATAGTTTTAACTTCTTATCGTAAATCACCTTTAGTATGTGAGAGTGCCCGCAGATAAATAAGTCGGGTGGGGTGGCTTTAAGTCGCTTTACAACATCTTTATCGTACCTGTTTGGATAGCCGCCAATATGCGTAATCCATACTTTAACATCTTCACACTGAAATTTTAAATCTTTCGGGATTGCTTTTCTTAAATCCTGACCATCTACGTTGCCATAAACAGCCCTTACAGGTTTGATTTTTGCTAACTGATCTAAGATTCGAGAAGTGCCTATGTCGCCCGCATGCCATATTTCGTCGCAGCTGCTTAGATAATCTAAGATGCGATCATCCATGTGATTGTGGGTGTCGGAAAGTAAGCCTATTCTAATCACAATTATATAATTTGTAAAGTAGATTCGTTTAACCAGCCAATTTTGCCATTAACGAGTTTTATTTTGTACCATCCACCGCTATTTTCTATGATTTGAACTTTAAGACCTTCATGAATAACGAATAGAAGCGTACTCTCTTCTTTGGGCTCACTCATTACATTGATGGTAGATTCAAAAGTAATTGCAAAATCCTCGCTTACCATGGCGTTGTAGTTTTGCTGTGCCATTACAAAGCTTTGAACGAATACAACGAATAAGGCAAAACCAACCAGCAGTGCAATTCTTCTTAAAGCGGCTTGCGAGCCCATTAAATAGAGCAAAACGGCTGCAAGAGAAAGTATAAATAAAACGATTGCCATTTTAGCCCAATGATCTGTGCTCATCATGTTTCTGTACGACCTAAAGGTAGTAGACAGAAAAGATTCTGGTACTTTGTCAATTTTATCAACGATGCGCTGATTAGCAATTATTAAATTGAAGTTAATATCTGCATCATGTGGACTTAGTTTAACAGCTTTTTCGAAGTACCAAATTGAAGAGGCTACGTTGTTCAGTTTAAAATGAACGTTTCCTAAGTTGTAGTAAAGCTGGGCAGAGGTATAACCTTGTCCTAGTAACTCTTTATACGACAACAATGCCTCTGCGTACAATCCTTCATCATATTGTTGTTTTGCCGATTGAACAAGAGGCGACTCGGTTTGCGCACTCAATTGAGAACTAATAACTAACAAGAAAAATAGAATTAAGTGCTTCATTTAACCTGTTTTTCAATCTCGTTAATAGTTTTTTCTGCTTTCAGGTAAACGTCTTGCATGTTAGCAGAATTTCCTCCAGAAGAATAACGCGCCATCTCACATTCATCAATAATGGCAATAAAATCATCTGAAACGGCTTGTTCTATGTTTGAACTGGCAAACGACGACTTAGCAACTTCCTTCGACATATCTGCGCCCGATATAGAAAACTTATCGGCTAAATAGCCGAGCATAGCTTTGGAAAGTTCGTCGTAAAACGCGCCGCTGTCCTGAGCATCCATAAACGATTTGGCTGCCTTTAATTTCTGTGCAGCTGCTTTACCAGCCTTTTTCTTCTTAATTAGCGACCCATTTTTATTGTCGGATATAGATTTTTTCTGGTATCCTATTAAGCCTATAAAAAGTAAAAATGGCCCACCTAACAAAGAATAGAAGAGGGGAGATTGGAAGAAAAGCTTTCCATCTGTCGTTAGGCTTAAATTACCAGTATTAATGTGCCTAATATCCTTACCGATAAACTGAACATCTTTTTTGTTGGGCGAAGTATGAACGCTTCCCCCGTTGTCGTCGCTTCCTTTCTCTACATTAATTATAATTTCGTCTGACGCCAAGGTGATGTATGATTTTTTGGCAGGATCGAAGTAAGTGAATTCTACAGGTTTAAAAGTAAATGTGCCCGGCTGACGCATTATGGTTAGGTATTCGAATGATTTGTAGCCGCTAACACTCCAATCGCTAATTTTTGTTTTGTTGTTTACTTTAGGATCGTATACTTCAAAATCTGTTGGAAACTCGATTGTAGGTACTTCTAATAATTTCACGTTTCCGCTTCCTTTCAATTGAATGGTGAAATTGATTGCGTCGTTTGTTTTTACATTGGTTTTATCAACGGATAGCGCAAAGGTGTAATTCCCAACATTGCCTTTGTACGACGCAGGCGCAGGTAATGGTAATGGGAGAATCTCAATTGTAATAGGTTGTCCTTTTACAAACGACTTAGTGTCTTCGTACCTAGAGCCAAAAAAGTTCTCGAAAATATCGTTTGATCTTCTTTTTGTAGTTGTTCTAATAATGGCTTCCACATCTGTAGCTTCTATTTTTAATTTTCCACTTTTATGAGGGAATAAAATGGTTTTACTCAATTCTATCCTTGTATATTTCACCCCATCTAGTACCTCTTTCGTAACAGGAATTTCTTCTCTGGCAACCATTTCTGTCCAAAAGCCATTGTAAGATGGCAAGTGAAGATTGGGAACCTGAACAATACTTAAAGTTGTATAGAGATAATGCGTAACAATTACGGCTTCGCCAACATAGGCTTTGTTTTTGGAGAGTACTGATTTAAGAAATAAGGTGTTTTTAGTTGCTCCGCTTTTGTTTTGCGCTTGTTTTTGTCCGGGGCCTTTACCAACCTTAACTGTTACGGATTTAGCCTGAAACGTTTTATTTCCAGTTTTAACCCTAGCACCCTGTATTTTGAAATTTCCCGCTTTCTTTGCCGATAACATGTAGATGAAAGTAGAGGTAGAGGTAACTTTCCCGTTTCTGCGCGTTGAACTAGAACCTTGATTTGGGCCACCTAGAATATTAAATGCGCTTAAATTAGGGCCTTGAAATCCTGAGGCCGTTGTGTTTAATTCGAATGTTAATTGAAAGCGTTCTCCAACGGCAACTGGGTTTTTACTAACGGATGCCGTGAATGATTGTGCAGATGCTATGGAACCAAAACCAACCAAGGCCACCAAAAGCAACATGCGTTTAACGAAAAGCTCAAAGTTTGATATGTAATTGTGTGCGATTACCACGGTTTCTGAATTTGGACTGGCTGCCCTTTAACTTTTTGTTTCATTAATTCTTTCTGCAATTTCTCTTCGTCGTTCTTTAAAGCTTCTAGCAGCTTTGTAGCATCTTCTTTAGAAACACCATCTCTTTGCTGTGGTTTAGGCTGATCTTTTTTGTCTTCATCTCCTTTATCATCTTTTTTCTCGTCTCCATCATCCTTCTTCTCGTCGTCTTTGTCGCCCTTATCCTTATCGTCTTTCTCCTTGTCGCCGTCCTTATCTTCATCTTTTTCACCGTCCTTGTCTTCGTCGTCGTCTTTCTTTTCATCGTCTTTCTTGTCCTCGTCTTTTTCTTGATCTTTTTTCTCTTCTTCCTGTTTCTTCATTAGGCGCTGTGCATGCGATAGATTATACTTGGTGTCGTAATCGTTTGGGTTGTTCATTAACGACTTCTTATAAGCTTTAACGGCATCTTTCACCTTGTTGGTTTTCATGTAGGAGTTGCCCAAATTGTGATATGCTTTGGCAATGTTTTCTTTTGTTGCTTCTTGATTGGCTAGTACCTCAAACAGACTTGCTGCTTCTTCAAATTTTTCTTGACGGTACAACGCATCTCCTAAATTAAATGCCCCCTCAAACGATTCAGTGTCCTCAATTAACGCTTCGTCGTATTTGGCCGAAGCTTCTGCAAACTTGCCATTTTCGTACAGTTTGTTTCCTTCTCGGATGTACTTATTGCCTTCACCTTGTCCTAATAAGGTAAGGGGAGCAATGAATAGAAGTAAGAAGAACAGTTTTTTCATTATTTTTTTATTTCACCAAACAAATTAAGTGCTTTCAACCATTTATTTTTTCTTTCCGACAAGAATAGTTCCAAGATGAGCAATATTAATGCGGGAAAAAGGAAATATTGGAATCGATCTTCGTAATCTGAAAATACTTTGGCATCGAATTCTTGTTTCTCTAATTTGTTAATCTCTTCGAATAGCAGATCTAAATCGGAAGATGTATTGCCTGACCTAATGTATCGGCCTCCACCGTACGACGCCACTTGCTGAAGCATGGTTTCGTTGAGCTTTGTTACAATTGTGCCTCCATCTCTGTCTTTTTCATAGCCTTGCTGACGTCCGTTTTTATAAATAGGAATTGGGCCGCCCTTAACGGAACCCAAACCAACCGTATGTACAATAATGCCTTTTTCGACAGCTTTTTCTGCTTCTTGTAAAGCATCATCCTCATGGTTTTCTCCGTCGGTAATAATAATTAAGGTTTTGTTTCTTTCGTTTTCTTCGCCAAATGCAGCGTAACTTCTTCTAATTGCGCTCCCGATCGCCGTGCCTTGGTTTGGAATAATTCCGATGCTTACGGTAGATAGAAATAGTTTTGCGGCAGAATAATCTAATGTTAATGGCAGCTGCACGTATGCTTCGGCACCAAAAACAATAAAGCCAACTCTATCGCTATTTAAACGATCTAATAATTTAGAGATTAGTTGTTTTGCTCTTTCAAGTCTGTTAGGTTGCAAGTCTTCCGCCATCATACTCCTCGATAAATCGATGGCAATAATAATATCTACGCCTTCTCTTTTTACTTCTTTAAGTTTAGATCCTATTTGAGGATTAACTAAACCAATCACTAAAAGAATTAAAACAATGATGCCAATAATTTGCTTCATTACTGGTTTAACTGTAGATAAATCGGGGAGGAGCTGAGATACCAAATTAGCGTCGCCATAAGATGCCAATGCTTTTTTTCTCCAACTTTTGTTGAACATGAAAATAAGAATCAGCACAGGAATGAATCCCATGAGATAAAAATATTCGCTATTTAGAAATCTAAACATCTACGGTATACTTCTAAAATAAGTGTTTCTTAATAATATCTCTAACAAAAATATGGCCAGTGCACAAACCGCAAACGGGAAGTATTCTTCTTTGGTAGATTTATAATTGTTTTCCTGAATCTTTGTTTTTTCCAATGCATCAATTTGTTCGTAGATCTCTGCCAGCTTGCTATTGTCTGTAGCTCTAAAATATTTTCCATCTGTATGTGCCGAAATTTCTTGCAAGGTTTTTTCGTCTATTTTCACATCCATCATCTCGTAAATTAACGTGCCATCTCGCCTTCTTGCAACAGGGCTTTTGGCTTTGCCAGTGGTGCCAACGCCAATGGTGTAAACGCGAATATCGAATGCAGCCGCAATATCTGCAGCAGTTAAAGGTGTTACCGAGCCACGGTTGTTTTCTCCGTCGGTAAGCAAAATAATTACCTTGCTTTTTGCGTCGCTGTCCTTAAGTCGGCTTACAGAAGTAGCCAAGCCTAAGCCAATCGCAGTACCATCTTCTATAATGCCGGTTTTAATATCATTAAAAAGATTAATGAGTACGGCATGATCGGATGTTAATGGGCATTGGGTAAAGCTTTCGCCACTAAAAATTACCAAACCAATTCTATCGTTTGGTCGGTTTGCAATAAAATCCATCGCAACATTTTTAGAAGCTTCCAATCTGTTCGGACTTAAATCCATGGCAAGCATGCTAGATGAAATATCCATGCTTATTATAATGTCTATCCCTTCAATAGACTCTTCTATCCAGCTAGAACTAGATTGAGGTCGTGCCAAAGCAATGATTAATGAACCAATTGCAATACACCTAAACACAAAAAGACCATGACGGAGAATTGGTTTGATTAAGGTTTTGTTTTCGAACTGAGCGATGGACGACGTTTTAAGATCAGGGGTGTCGTTGTCGGATATAAAAAGATAACGTGCAGCCAAAAGCGGTATGACGATTAAACCATACAGGAATGCGGGATAAGCGAAAGTAATATCGTTCATCATGATTCGCTTGTTGTTGCAGGTTCACTAACTACTTCTTCTTCCATTGGTTTTGTGTTGTTCACAAATTCGAGAGCGTTGTTTAAGCACAATTCACATTCTTGAATCAGAGGTTTTTGTTTGGCAAACTTTACCTCATCGGCAAGCATTAAGAGGTATGTTAATTTGCTTTTGCTTTCGGCAGTAATTTGAGTGCGTTGCAGGCAAATTATTATTTCCTCGGTGGTCATTTCCATTGCATTTATGTGGAATGTGCCACTTATGTACACTCTAATTGTATTTGTAAGTTCACTGAAATAAGGCTTGGTGCTTTTTTCTAGCCATCGCTTCTCATCCTTTATTTTATTTAGTTCTGTTAGCGCAGTAACTTCTGGAGCTATATCTGGAATCACAATTTGTTTAGCCACCTTTTTAACGTAATCTCTTTTTCTAGTACCCAACCAGAATCCAACAGCGCCACCAATTATCATTAATACTAGTAACATAACTTTCCAATATTTCTGTAAAGTTTCTAACCAAGTGATAGGTGTATCTATTGGTTGTTTGATGTCTCTGATGTCTTCGCCCTCCACCAGGTCTATTAACTTAACAGTAAGCAATAATGGTTCGGATGAAATATTGATAACGTTGCCATCTGAAACAATAGACACATTGATAGGGGGGATAACGTGAAATCCAGAATCGAATGAGGTAATTAAATAATGTTTTGTTTCAATCATTAAACCTTTACTCTGAATGGTGTCGATGCTTAATTCTCTAACAATTTCAATTTTCTCGACGATTGTATCAGCAAATAAAGGCCATGTAAACGAAGCGTTTTCCATGTGCTCTACAGATAACGAAAACTTAATTTGATCGCCAATCAAAATTATATTGGTGTCAAGTTTGGACGTAATTCTCGCATTTTGAGCGCTTGACAAAACAGCCATGAAGAGGAGGGCTGTGATCAATAAAAACTTGAAACCAACCTTGGCAGATAAATTTATATTTGAATTTGTTCGCACTATCTCTTCTTAAATAAATTCATAAGCGGTTTTACAAACGATTCATTTGTATTGATCGCTGCAAAATCAACACCCGATTTTCTAAAGATCAACTCTAGCTTTTCAGCCGTTTCATTGGCTCTTTTTGCAAATGCTTCTCTGGTTCCTCTATCGGCTGTATCTACCCATTTAAGTTCTCCTGTTTCCGAATCCGAAAACTTTACTAGTCCAACATTGGGTAAAGTCATCTCTCTTTCGTCGTAAATTTTTAACGCAACAACATCGTGCTTTCGTTTGGCCAATTTTAATTGAGTTTCAAATCCTTCATCAATAAAATCGGAGATCACAAAAGCAATACTCCTTTTCTTTACCACATTTACAAAGAATTCTAGTGCTTTAGAAATCTTAGTTGTTTTGTTCTCTGGTTCAAAATCAAGTAATTCTCTAATGATTCTAAGAATGTGACTTTTCCCTTTTTTTGGCGGAATAAACTTCTCGACTTTATCGCTAAAGAAAATAACTCCAATTTTATCGTTGTTTTGAATGGCCGAAAAAGCGAGCACAGCACAGATTTCTGTAATCATCTCTTGCTTTAATTGCACCTTTGTACCAAACGATTCGGAGCCGCTAATGTCTACAATCAACATAACGGTTAATTCTCTTTCTTCTTCAAAAACCTTAATGTAAGGGGTGTTAAAACGTGCGGTAACATTCCAATCAATCGTTCTTACATCATCGCCGTGCTGGTATTCGCGCACTTCGCTAAAGGCCATTCCTTTCCCTTTAAAGGCGCTGTGGTATTCGCCAGTAAATACTTGGTTTGAGAGACCACGTGTTTTGATCTCTATTTTCCTTACTTTTTTTAACAGTTCGGATGCTTCCACTCTGTATTATAAATGATTAAGGGAATGTGATACTAAGGTACTTCTACCTTGTTTAATAACTCGTTAATGATGTCTTCGCTTGTGATGTTTTCAGCTTCTGCTTCGTAAGTAAGACCAATTCTGTGTCTCAGTATATCTGGACAAACCGCTCTTACATCTTCCGGAATAACATATCCTCTTCTTTTTATAAAGGCATACGCCTTAGCAGCCAAAGCCAAACTAATACTTGCTCTTGGAGATCCACCGTAGTTAATCATAGAAGCAAATCTGTCCAAGCCATAATCTGCAGGCTTTCTGGTTGCGAAAACAATATCGAGGATGTATTTCTCAATTTTTTCGTCCATGTAAACGCTTCTAACTACTTTTCTTGCTCTTATAATATCTTCAGTAGAAACTACTGGCTTAATTTCAATTTGTTCGTTTTGGATGTTTCTGCGAATAATAATCTTTTCCTCTTCCTGTGTTGGGTAACCCAAAACAACTTTAAGCATAAACCTATCTACTTGGGCTTCTGGCAACGAATAAGTTCCTTCTTGTTCAATAGGATTCATAGTTGCTAAAACCAAAAATGGTTCAGCCATTTTAAAAGTTTCATCGCCAATAGTTACTTGTCGTTCTTGCATGGCTTCAAGCAAAGCACTTTGCACCTTTGCAGGCGATCTGTTGATCTCATCGGCCAAAATGAAATTGGCGAAGATGGGCCCTTTTCTAATCGTGAACTCTTCTTTTTTCTGATTGTAGATCATTGTACCTACAATATCGGCAGGCAATAAGTCGGGCGTAAACTGAATTCTACTAAAATCGGCATCGATGCTTTTTGCAAGCGAATTAATAGCAAGTGTTTTTGCCAACCCAGGTACTCCTTCAAGTAAAATATGACCATTTGCCAAAACTCCTATTAAGAGTCTTTCCAGCATCCTTTTTTGTCCTACAATAACTTTTTCAACTTCCATAGATATAAGATCTAAGAAGGCGCTTTCCTTTTCGATAAGCTCGTTGAGTTCCTTAATGTTTACTTCTTGTGCGGTTGTTTCCATTATTTTAATAATTATTATGGGCTGTAAATTTAAAAATTTAGCCTTTAAAAATCAACGAGATGAACGCTTTGACGATATTATTTATTTCATATCTGTATTTTTGATGTCTGAATCAAAAAAGTACACCAAATTTAAAGTGAGCAAAAGGTATTTTATAGAATTGTCGTATGTAGGTACTAACTACCATGGTTGGCAAATACAAAACAACGCAGAATCGGTTCAAGGTGAGCTGAATAGGGTGTTGTCGGTAATGACTGAGGAGGAGATTAATACCCTCGGATGTGGCAGGACAGACGCTGGAGTTCATGCATCTCAATTCTTTTGTCACTTTGATTCTACCAAGAATATGGACGTGCAAAACTATTTATATCGAATTAATAAGATGTTGCCACATGATATTGGCTTAAAGCGAATATTTCAAGTAAAAAATGACGCACATGCTAGATTCGACGCTGCTTCTCGTACTTATGAATACTTAATTCATAGATCGAAAAGCCCTTTTCAGTACAAACGTTCTTATCAGCTTAATTATGATTTAAACATGGATTTAATGAATGAGGCAGCTAAAATTTTATTTGAATACACCAATTTTGAATGTTTTAGTAAGTCGCATACACAGGTTAATAATTTTGATTGCGAAATAATGGAAGCATTTTGGCAGCAAAGGGGAGATAATTTGGTGTTTACAATTAAGGCCAATCGCTTTTTAAGAAACATGGTAAGAGCCATAGTAGGGAGTTTAGTTGAAGTTGGAAGAAGAGTTACTTCGTTGGCTCAATTTAGAGAAGTGATAGAATCAAAAAATCGTTCGGAAGCAGGTATGAGCGCACCTGCACATGCCTTATATTTGTCGTCGATTATTTATCCAAACATAAATGACTAAAGTAAGTGTGAGAATATTGTTGGGGCTCCTAATGCTATTAGGGGTTTTGGCTGCAAAAGCTCAAACTAAAGACCAATTAATTGCCGAGTGGATCTATGCCGAGGTTCACGGAAAAGAATCTCTAAAAAAGTCAGAATTAAAAAAAACGGAATCGCTTTTTAACGATTTAAGGTTGAATTTATTTGCAAATGGCAATTTTATACTCACCATGTTGGCCAAAGAAGATCATGGAAAATGGAGCTATAGCGAGAAAAAGAAAACAATAATTACTGAATCGCATACTGGTGATGAGTTGGAAATTGTAATTGTTGATTTTTCAGAAGCGCGTTTAACGGTTAAAATGGACAGATGGGCTTTTGTTCTAAACGGTGTTAAGGTTGAGCAAAAGCCAGAATCGGGTCAAGTTAATGCAGAGGTAAAGGAAGCGCAGAAGGAAGATCCTGATTATATTTATATAACGGATAGCGAGGCTGTTTCGTCCTACATTAAAGCTTTGGAGGAAAGGCAGAAGAAAATAGACAAGGTAAATAGAGCAAGTAAAGCAGAGGAGAAAGAAGAAGAGCCAGCTGTTGTTGAAGAAGATATTGACTACGAGGCGATAGCAGCAATGATTAATGCGAAGATTTCGGGAACCTATGTTGAGGAGGAAAAACCAATTGTTGAAGAAGTAATTGAAATGACTCCTATTCCAGCTGAGGCTACAGAGAAAGAGGTGATAGAAATCGCAGAAAAGGTTGAAGAGAAAATAGAGGAAGTAATTCAGGAAAAGCCAATTGTTGAAGAAGTAACTGAATACACGTCTATTCCAACTGAGGCTCCAGAGGAAGAGGTGATAGAAATTACAAAAAAGATTGAGAAGAACATAGCGGAAGTAATTGAGGAAAAGCCAATTGTTGAAGAAGTAACTGAGGACACGTCTATTTCAACTGAGGCTCCAGAAGAAGAGGTGATAGAAATCGCAGAATCCTCCTTCGCTAAAGCTACGGAGGACAAAGAGGAGAAAATAGAAGAAGTAATTGAGGAGACATCTATTCCAACTGAGGTTCCAGAGGAAGAGATAATAGAAATCGCAGAAAAGATTGAGGCGAAAATAGAGAAAACTCCTTCTGGAGAATCGGGGGTTGACCGCACCACACAAGAAGTTACGGATGGAAGTTTTGATACCGTTGAGTCTCCGAGCGACAATTTTTCCGTGTTTGTTGGGAAAAAAACAGCAACTTACGAATTGATTTGTAAAAAATGGCTCTTGATAAAAATGGTGATTGGTGAAGAAAAAAACGCTTTCAATTTGTCGCAAAGCTCTTTGAAAGGGAGCTTTTATATATTCGACAATAAAGGAAAGTACAGCCTTAAACTGATGACGGTAGAAGGAAAAGGGAAATGGGAGTTTGGATCTGAAAATAAATCAATTGTTATTTTAAATAGCGGGAGTAAAAAAGTTTGGCTTATTAACGAAATTACTGAATCTAACTTGGTGCTACTCCGGGAAAATTCTGAAGAGAAATGGTATTTTATTGCTCAATAATAAACTTTAGAGCCATTTAGATATCATTTTCAAAGAGGATGCTAAAAACTACAATCAAAACCACTAACTAAATATTAAAATGAAGAGAATTAGAATAATATTAGGTCTTATAATGTTAGTAGCAACCTTAAGTGCAAATGCTCAAACATCCGAATTAATAAAGGCGAAATGGGTTTATGAGGATTTTGCTGATAAAGAAGGAATGGATAGTCTGAGCTTGGGAATGATGGGGAAAATGTTTGCAGGTATGAGCTTTTATTTTCGAGCAGACGGTGTATGTGTGAGTTAAGGAATGGGGAGAAAAGATAAAGGTACTTGGGAGCTTGCTGATAACGGAATTGATATTACCATTATATCTCATAAAGGGAGAAGTCAGGAAATTCAGGTGAATGAAGTAACTAAAGATAGAATGATTCTGACACTTGGTAAGGCCAAGATGATAATGAAGCGTGCTGAACCTACCGAAGAAGATAATGCAATAGGTGACAAAAGAAATAGAAACGGTAAGCGCAACAACCGAACAAATATGCAAGAAGTGGTATTTACAGAATAAGATTAAGGAAGGTGGCACAGAAATGAATGAAATGACTAAAGAGTTGATGAATGGAAGTTATTATCAATTCAGTTCGAAGGGGAAATTTAAAATAATGATATTCTTCATCAAATTAAAGGCAAATTGGGAGTTTGGACCAGATAATAAATCGGTTGTTATTATTAATGATGAATCGAAAGACGTTTGGGAAATCTCTAAAATATCCGACAGCGAATTGATTTTGTTAAAAGGAACAAGTGAAGAAAAGTGGATTTGGTCGACGGAAAAATGATTCGTCTTTACGAAAATAAAGATCGTGAACACTTAGTTGAACTTTTGAGACTTAATACACCTAAATTCTTTGATTCATCTGAAGAAAAAGACTTTAAAGATTATCTAGATCATGATTCGGAAAATTATTTTGTGATAGAAGAGCATGAGAAAATAATTGGTGGAGGTGGTTTAAACTTCGGTTTTGATGAGGGAGCAACCGCTAGAATTGCTTGGGATGTAATTCTTCCAAGTGCCCAAGGTAAAGGCGTTGGTACACAATTAACCAATTTTAGAATAGGTAAAATAAAATTAAATCCAACTGTAAATAAGATTGTAGTAAGAAGATCTCAGTTGGTTTTTCCTTTTTATGAAAAATTAGGATTCGAATTGGAACAGAAAGAGCGTGATTATTGGGCAAAAGGGTTCGATCTTTATCAAATGAAACTTGAATAGAACGAGGGATAGTATGAAAGGGGTGGCGGATTTTACGTTAATCAAAAGAATCTTAAGGTATGTAATACCTTATAAGGTTACTTTTTTTGTGGCGCTGTTTCTTACAATTTCTCTAGGTGGCTTGTCGTTAGCAAGGCCAATATTAATTATGATTGCAGTGGATGATTATATCGTTCCTGCTGATCTCGATGGCTTAGGCCGAATTACCATTTTACTTGTTGTACTGTTGGTTTTAGAGGCATTTGTTCAGTTTGTGCAATCTTATATGGCGAATTGGCTGGGGCAAACTGTTATTAAGGATTTAAGGGTTGAAGTGTTTAAGCACATCAGTAAGTTTCGACTCAAGTTTTTTGATAATTCTCCTGTAGGAACGCTGATTACTAGAGTAATATCGGATATTGAAACCATTGCCAATGTTTTTTCCGAGGGCTTGCTAATTATTATGGGCGACCTGCTTAAGATTGTTTTGGTTGTGGCTTATATGTTTTTTGAGAATTGGCAATTGGCGTTGTTTTCATTGGGTACTATTCCTTTGTTAATTATATCTGCTAACGTATTTCGAAACGGAATTAAGTCGGCTTTTGAGCGCGTAAGGGCAGAGGTTTCCAACATAAATACATTTGTACAGGAACGAATTGTTGGTATGAGCTTGGTTAAACTATTTAACAAAGAAGAAGAAGAGGCGGCCAACTTCGAGAAGATAAACGATTTGCATAGAGCAGCACACATTAAATCCATTTGGTACTTCTCTATTTTCTTGCCCTTTGTAGAGATTTTAACGGCTATTTCTACTGCGTTAATGATTTATTGGGGCGCAGGGCTAGTAATGGACGGAGAACTTGTAATGGGGGAAAAAGTTACTCCTGGTATTTTGTTTGCCTATATCTTATTTATCAATATGCTATTTAGACCAATTAGGCAATTGGCAGATAAGTTCAATACGCTTCAAATGGGTATGGTGGCTTCGGATAGGGTGTTTAAATTGCTGGATACTACAGATCATATTGAAGATAGCGGGAGTATTTCGGATGAAGAATTGGATGGCGAGATAAAGTTTAAAAATGTTTGGTTTGCTTACAACGACGAGAGTTGGGTTTTAAAGAATGTAAGTTTTGAAGTAGAAGCAGGTAAAAGTGTTGCTATTGTTGGTGCTACAGGGGCTGGTAAAACTTCGATAGTTAATATATTGTGTCGTTATTATGAGTTTCAAAAAGGAGATATTACGTTAGACGGTCTCGATTTAAGGGATTATAAAATAAAAGACATTAGAAGCAATGTAGGCTTGGTACTACAAGACGTTTTTCTTTTCTCGGATACCATACACAACAACATCACTTTAAATGATCCGAGTATTACTAGAGAACAAGTTATTGAGGCTGCAAAAACCGTAGGGGCACATCGCTTTATTGATAGGCTAGAAGGTGGATATGATTATGAAGTAATGGAGCGCGGAAATTTATTATCGGTAGGCCAACGTCAGTTGATTTCTTTTATTCGTGCTTATGTATACAATCCTAAAATTTTAATATTGGATGAGGCAACATCGTCTATTGATGTTCAATCGGAGGAAATGATTCAGGCTGCAACTGCTAAGTTAACAGAGGGGAGAACCTCAATAATTATAGCGCATAGGTTGTCGACAATTCGGAATGTGGATAAGATAATCGTCCTAGACCATGGTGAGATTATAGAGCAAGGTAACCATGATGAACTCTTGAAAAAAGAGGGATATTATTATAAATTATTTAAACATCAATTTAGTTCGTTAAACGAATAACGCCTAAATTCAAGTAATAAATGCAACTTTCAGATTTGCTGCGTTAAGTGTAAATTATCGAAACAAAAAGAGGACAATTCCTCTTTCGATGGAATATTTACACCTACATTTGTAATGAATCAATTATTATTTAACCCAAAAGTTGCATTTATTACTTGAATTCAGCTTGTTAAATTAATAGTCGCATTAACTAATACCTTTAAAAGACCCTCACGTCTGAAATTCTAAATGGTTCTTGCAACTGGAATAAAAGAATGGGGACTAATTCGCATTGAAGGTCAAAAACCTAGACAGAACCAGAGTTCACCCCATTCTTTTTTTATTTATAAGTAAAATTAGAAGTTCTGAGCATCATCCCAGAAACCTCCTTTTAGACAGTCTATTTTCTTCTAATTATTTACTTTGCTAATCTAAAGGACAGAACCCAAAAAAATCATGACCAAATATTGGGATTTAATGGCAACCTTTTACAGTTTAGAACGACTATATAGCACATTGTAACACCTCAGAATATGAAAAAAACAGTACTTTATTCTCTTGTCCTATTCGCTCTATACAGTATATCCAATAACCTTGGAGCAACTGAATTCACAGAAATTTCGGCTAGTTACGATCATCTTTGTGAGATTAATAAGCAATGGCAGAAACACACAAAACCAAGTTCGAACCAAAAGATAAATTTTAATACTGATATTGACAGAATTCAATTTCACTTAAGGACAGTTCGAACTTATTTAATAAATAATACACCTGAAGGCTTTTCAAAAGAGTCCTTAACGATACGAAATACACTCTTAGGCGAGCTAAGATGTTATGCTGAAAGAAAAATATTTCCAACCAATAACTGTCATTCAAATAGACAGCCATATTTTATAGACAGCAAAGGTGTTCACTGCGCTGTTGGATATTTGATTGCTGCTTCAGGTAATGAAAAATTAGCTCAACGAATTAGTAATGAGCATAATTATGATTATATCGAAAATATCACGACTAGTGGATTGTTGCAATGGGCAGCAGTTTCGGGATTCACTGTGGAGGAATTAAAATTGATTCAACCTAACTACGCCGCATCCTATGAAATTGATTCAATCTCTAATGGAACTAACGGACCTGTTTCGAGGTTATATTCCACAACAAGGGATAATAAACTGATTATTGCTGGTAATTTTAGTGAATTGGATAATCTTCCATGCAACAATATTGGAATGTTCAAAGATGAACAACTTAGTTGTCTAGGTAATGGGATCAATGGTTTGATTAAAGACGTCAATACCGACCAATACGTGACTCTCGTTGCAGGCGAATTGGAAAATGATGGAAAAACGTATCCAATGGCAACATATGACGATGGCAATTGGAACTTCTTAGAAATTCCTAATCGAGAAGGTGCCGTTGGAACAGCATGTCATCCAGGAATATATGGTAGTGATTTTTGGGAAATTGCCATCACCCATGACTCCATTCCTGGCTTACAGGAAGTGTGGTATTTAAATGATAATGACGTTTGGGTGAAAAAGATAACCGTTAATGGGTCAATAAATGTGATTTCTGATCACACCTCATGGTATACTTCCATCATTTACGCAGGTAATTTCACGACAGTAACCGTTCACCTTTCAAGTAGTGTTGATACCATTTTGAGCACGAATAACCTCCTTATGTATGAGCCATATAATGTAGAATTTACCACTTTCGGAAATCAAATAAGCGATACTGTGAACGTGGTTAAGTCTTTCGGAAATTCGCTTTACATTGGTGGTACCTGTGTTGAAGATAGCTTCGGAAGCAATGTATGCCTTGCTGAATACATTAATGGCATGCTTCAACCTTTGATTTTTAATGACGGAATAGGAACTTTTATCACTGGGTCAGCTTCTTTCAAAAGAATTAATGACATCGATTATATAGGTGGTGCAGATCTAATATTGAGCGGTAATTTTCAAGTCAATAGTATGATGCTTTCAGGAACGCATTTAACAACATATGATATGGTGTATCACGAACTCCATCCTTGGGTATCCTTAGATAGCGAAGTGTTAGGAACGGCAATTTACGAAGGTGATTTGTACTTGGGTGGCAATTTCAGCAAATCAGTATCTGGTATGTGGCTTCATGGGTACGATAATCCTGCTTATTTCGGACGTATTACCACCTTTGTAAGTATTGAAGAGAATAATACAAACCACAAAGTTTCCATATATCCCAACCCAATCACCAATATTGCAACAGTAAGCGGACTAAACTCAGAAATTATTTATAATGTTTACAATCTGTCAGGCAGTTTGGTCTTAGAGGGAACAGCCAATGGAAACAGCATAAATTTATCCCAACTATCAAATAATGCGTACATCCTAAAATTAAAATCGGACAAGGGAATATATAAATTCAAGTTTATCAAAGAATGAGATGGCAATTCTTTCAAATCCCACAAAAGCTCCGAATCTTCCAAAAACTCATGGTTCGAAATTAGTCCTGTCGGGGTCTCTTATCACTCCAAAAGGGATTGCCTTTATACTAGGTAGTGTCGAAAAGATTGATAGTTTAGTGTTTCCCAAAACAAGTCTTATGAAAAAAGAAACATTAAAGAAACTCGCAGGTTATGCCTCCGTTGCAACACTAAAGACCGTTGCAAGGAGTATATTTCAATAATTCCGGGCAAGCAATACGTTTAAGTGTCTGTATATTAGCTATTTAAAATGCGTTTTTAATCAAGAGAATTCCTCGAAGCTCTGCTTCGGGGTTTAGAAACTAAGTGATTATCTTTGTCTTATGAGTGAACATATTCATAAGAGGCATAATATGGAATTGCAACAAAATAATGGAGTTTAAGTTAAGCTATGCCGCCTGATTAAATTGATGATTATTGAGATTAAATTGTTCTATTGATTTATTGCCCAAGTGTGAGTGCCTTCTTTTTC
>JABSPQ010000160.1 GCA_013214205.1 Flavobacteriales bacterium | reverse complement strand
GTGGACATAATCTTCTAACCATTCTTTTTTTGTTTCTCCAAAAAGTTCGATTTCTGTCCACGAATCACATCCTGAAATTATTGCTGATACTGTTTGAAAAATAATAGCTTCTAAATTATAAAGTTTGGTACGGTTAATTCGAGGGTCTTTCAAAACAGAAAAACAGCCTAATGGATTTTTAGTAATTTCTACTTACAATGCACTGAAAACCAGCTGACTACACAATATTTCAACAGTGTGTTTGACTGGTTTTTAAACAGTTAATCATGAACAACCTTCCTTTAGAATTGGGCTAATTTAGACTCGATTGCGCTGACGTTACGACAGCATTAAGTAAAACCCATTAAAACGTTTTTTACCTTCGTGCTGCACTTTAACAAAACTTAGTAATAGAAAAGTATTCAATAACAGATTCGCGTTATTTGCATATTTGATTTTAAAGTAAAATGAAAGATTGGCACATAGTTGTTAGAGGAAAGGGAGCCGTTAGCGCTTCAACCAATAAAGCCGAAGGATTATCTCGGGTTAAATTTGAAAATGGCCATGTTTCAGTGGGCAAGCTTGACGAGCGTTTTGTTGAGGAAATTATTGACAAATATAAAATTTCAAAAAACATTGAGAAGCAAGATCTAGTTGTACTCTACGCTTTAGAAGCTACTAGCATTGCGATTAAAGAAGCCGAATGGGAAAATGAGAGTGATATAGCCGTTAACGTTGGTTCATCTAGAGGAGCTACAGAACTACTAGAAAAAGCAATCGTAAAGTATTACAATACTAAAGAATGCGATGCCTACACCTCCCCTTTAACAACATTAGGAAATATTTCTACCGCAATAAGTAATCAATTTGGATTGTTAGGTTATTCATTTAGCCATTCTATAACGTGCAGTACTTCTGCATCTGCATTTGTTAATGCATTCGCTTGGTTGAGCTCGGGAATGGTATCTAAAATGATTGCAGGAGGAGCAGAAGCTCCTTTAACTGACTTCACCATTTCTCAAATGAAAAATATTGGTATTTACTCTCAAAAAACAGATTCAGAATACCCTTCTATGCCTCTTGGCTTTATTAATGGAAACAATTACAATTCGATGGTGCTTGGTGAAGGTGCTGGAGTAATTGGTTTGGAAAGAATTGATAATGAATTCTTGAAAATTGGAGATCTAGAAATTTCAGGAATTGGCTATAAGCACATTCCTCCTCCATCATTTACGGGCGTTGAATCTAACGGAAAGGTATTTTATGAAAGCATGAAACAGGCGGTTAAAAACATCGACGATATTGATGCTATTTTTGTTCATGCGCCAGGTACATTAAAAGGTGACAAGAGCGAATACCAAGCTATTACCGATTTGTTTGGCGAAAAAACTCCTGTGTTGTATTCTAACAAATGGAGAACAGGACATACTTTAGGTGCTTCTTTTGCATTAAGTTTATGTGAAGCAATAGAGATTTTACAAGAAAAAAGAGCCCCTGCTCTTATTCCTTATTTAGATCAAAATAATTCCCAAAAAAACATTAATTCCATACTTATTAATTCTTCAGGTTTCGGTGGTAATGCTGTTAGCGTTGTTGTAAGAAAAGTAGTGACTGTATAATTTCCGAATTCGTTAAGCCAAACAGTACACGCTAGTTTGTTGATGACTGATAATGAGTTTTACTCTATCTTGCTTAACCCGAAAAACTCACAATACCGAGGGTTTTATTGGTGATAAAACAACTGACTGACAAATGGCTAGGTTGTTTATTGAAGCATTAGAAATACACCCAGAAATGAGGAACGAAAACACAATATTTTACAGAGGGAATACATCACTATCCGTGGACTTTTCAGGCTCAGAAATTAGTTCAGATGGGTCATTGATCTTACTAGAGAAGCTGGAGCGCACACATGGCTTGATAAAATACTTTAGTAAATATTTGCCAGACAATCGAAATCGTCAATTAATAACTTATAGTCGGGAAGCACAGCTAAAACAACGAGTTTTCATGATGATGATGCTGGGCTACGAAGATGCCAATGATGTAACGCATCTTCAAAATGATCCATTATTCAAAGACATCTTACAAGGAGACCTAGCCTCCTCAACCAACGATTTCCAGGTTTGAAAACAGTCAGGATAAACATTCTATTTTTGATATTAGTAATGCATGGATAGATCGTTATGTTTTGAGTTTAGCTGGACGAAATCG
>JABSPQ010000159.1 GCA_013214205.1 Flavobacteriales bacterium | reverse complement strand
AACTTGGAATAAGAGCAATTTGACTTCGGTCGTTTCCTTTTATATACTTCATATCCTGAAGATACAAAACATCAAAATGGGGTAAGCAAATTCATTCGAAAGTAATTAACAAAAAAGCTGGGTTTTTAGACAGTCTGACGCGTCCCAAAATTTTTCATTGATTAACAAAATAGCGCTAAACCTTGCCAAGCAAGAGAAAACTTGTAGAATGGGAATTAAGTCCAAAAGAAAAAAAGCAGGTTGGGACAATCAATATCTCGAAATTCTACTAAAAGTTTAAATGCGTTTGCCCTGTAAGAGAGAGGCCCGGGCTCAAAGTCCCGATACTTCGGGAGAGAGTCATTCTAGTAAGCTAATACGAACCTTCTTCTTTTTAAGTCGGGTATTGTTCAATTGTCCAATCAATTTTCTTGCTTTAGAACTAGGCACCGCCACAAATGAGCAATCCTGTTGCAATTCAATTGTGCCCAATTCATCGCGATTTAGATTGCCTTGTTTAAAAAACAAACCAGCAATATCTCCTTTCGAAATCTTGTCTTTTCGTCCGCCAGTAATATAAAGTGTAGCCCATTTGTTTTTATTAGAAACCAATGCAGATTGAATTTTGATAACCTCAGCACCTTTAATAAAAGTTGGCAACGATTCGCTTTGCCACTTTAAAATATAAGCCGTTCCATTGCTATTCATTCTGGCTGTTCGACCATTTCTATGAGTAAATTCGTCCACCTTTGGAGGTAGTTGATAATGAATTATAAAATCCAATTCTAGTACATCAATTCCTCTTGCAGCCAAATCCGTCGCGATTAAAATGCGGTGCGTTTTATTCCTGAATTTAATCAGAGCACGTTCTCTATCCTTTTGTTCTAAGCCGCCATAAAAACATACATGCTCGATGTCTTTTTCGTCTAGAAACTCGCTCACCGTTCGGATGCTGTCTTTCAGGTTGCAAAAAACAATCCCACTTCCTTTGCCCGTATGTGCAATTACATCAGCCAATACATCCAGTTTGTCTTTGGTGGTAGATACCACCGTTTTCAGTTTCAGTTGACTTGTGGTCTGGTCTGAAAAAGTTAGATTAGTTGGATTTTTTAATCCCACAAAAGTAGGAATTTCAACCTTTTGAGTTGCAGATGTCAGCACCTTCTTTTTTAGTGATGGTAGAGCATCTACAATTTCCATCATCTCTTTTTCGAAACCAACTTCCAGCGATTTATCAAATTCATCCAGTACTAAAGTCTTGATGTTTTTGGTAGAAAATGTTTCTCGACGCATGTGATCGGCGATTCTTCCCGGTGTTCCAATTAAGATAGCTGGCGCATGTTTGAGATCCATTTTATCCTTCGATCCGGATCTGCCACCATACACGGCATTCGTTTTAAATCCGCTTCCCATTTCTCGGGTAACCTGCTCAATTTGAATAGCTAATTCTCGAGAGGGTACAAGGATAAGTACCTGAACTTCTTCTGATTTAGGATTTAACTCGGCGATAATTGGCAATAGAAAAGCCAACGTTTTTCCCGTTCCGGTAGGGGAGAGCAATATGATTTCTGACTTTAAAGCGATTGCTTTTTGAGCCGCCACCTGCATTTCGTTGAGCTGCTTAATACCCAACTTCTTTAATATCGTCTCTTGATTTTTATTGTGTTCCATAGAAGGACAAAGGTATTTTAAATAAAGTAGAAGTTTTTAAGAAAAAACACACCTGAAAGTGTCGGGAATTGAGGTCCTACAGGTCTTTTGTTTTCTAAACGAATTTTATTCTTGCTGAATTCAAGTAATAAATTTAACTTTTGGGTTAAATAATAATTGATTCATTACCAATATAGGTGTTTCATATCCAAACCTTTTTCTAGGCCTATTATTTAGCTTGACTTCTATCTCTTTAATCCTTTGTTCATTAATGCTGGTAAAGTCTGAAGCTTTCCTGAAATACTGCCTAATTAGCCCATTTAAATTTTCATTAGCCCCGCTTTCCCAAGAATGATATGGATGAGCAAAATAATAATCAATATAGAGTGTTTGGGCGACTAGTTCGTGTTCTGCAAACTCTTTCCCATTGTCCGATTTAATAGTATAGATATAGGGAATCCATCCATTTAGAAGCTCATTT
>JABSPQ010000016.1 GCA_013214205.1 Flavobacteriales bacterium | reverse complement strand
TGAAATATCTTCGTGTTTCAGCATGTTTTGTACTTTGTGTGTGATACTTAAAGATACAACAAAACCAAGGGATTACCTTGGTTTGCATGCTGTTTTCATGCCATTAAACCCTCTAAAGTAAGGGTGCGAAACTTGAGTTATTAACTAAGTTTTTCTGGGCACCCATTTTGCAACTATTGAAAAGAATTGTAAGAAGTAAAATTGGTATTAAGAGTTTTTTCATATTCTTCAAGTTGGCCGACATTAATGTATGCGCAATTTTATTATGCTGTTTGAATTAATAAATAGAATGCTAATGTAGTGCAATTGCGTAATGTTTGTTTTTATTGTTTGTTCATATTTATAGGGTTAGGCTGGTTGTTGTACGGGTACTTGCGTTGGGGATTATACACAAATGGAGGCATAGAACTTATTGAATTGTATTGCATCTTTGAAAGTGCATTTTAGAAAAGAAAGGTCCCGATCCCGTACCTACGGGACTGGATGGCATTGCGTTGGGTTGTTATCGTTTATTCTACTTAGAACTCTTTTGGAATTTGGGGAATAAGTTTTTGAAATAGGTTCTGTGGACACTTGCGATAAAAATAGTTAAAATTTAGGGGTTAATCTTACTACCCCTTTTTTACCTAAACCCAACGTTGAACCTATATAAATATCGGTTTAACCGATAGTATTGGTAGTACTTATCGACAAAAACCTTTAGTTTCTTACATGGGGAGAATTACCGGCCATTTGTGCGGTAAAATAATTTCAATTAGATTCACCAAACCAAACCAAACCAAACCAAACCAAACCATTAATACCTATTTGGCTGTCTGTAATAAAGATAGCTTATACGGTTAAAAGAAGCATTTATAGAACACCCAAAATATTACTATGAAAAATTCAATTGTTATAAAGGCTGTGGCCTTAAGTTTCCTTTTTATACTTATCTTCTGTTTTAACATACGCTCAAAAGGGAGCAGCCCCCATGGAAGATCATGGAATGGGAGAACCGGGTAAGGGAAAACCTAGCCCGAAAGAGCCTAAGTTAAAAAGTGAACACCCTTGGACAATTGATGCCAACATGAACGATGCTGGCAATGTTGTGCTGGTTGACCCTTTAATGGATTACAATGTTGGAATAGGAGTTGATGGGGCTGGAGCAATTCACAAATTAACCGTTAACGGAATGGTGTACAGTATGAACGGTGGCTTTATGTTTCCTGATGGAACGATACAAAGCACAGCGTTGCAAACTAATGCTGACGGGATTTTTGAAACTACAGAGGCGAACATTACAGAGGGGATAAAGATTGGAGATAATTCGCTTTGGATTACTTCTTTACTCCAACCAGGAGATGAAGAGCCTGAAGATCAGAACACAAATAATATCTATACAACATACCATCCTCTTAGAATCCAATCTCAAGCTAGTAAAGTTAGAGGCCAAGATATATTGGGAGACCCGCATGAGCAAAATACCATTATTAATGGCGGTAAAAATGTAGGAAACTTAGGTATTGGTACTTCTCCTGGGTACGCAAAACGGATAAATGCGAAATTGATTTTATCGAAGGAAACAGCTGATAAGGACTATTTTAATATAGTGCCCATGGGGCATGAGGACAAATCTGTTTTTATTGTAAAAGCTAATGGCAATGTTGGGATTGGCACAGCAGATCCTATAGAAGCATTTCAAATTGGCGATAGAATTGTAATACATGATGGTGTGTCGAGATTATTCGCTGACAATTACCACCATGATGATATAACTGGAGGAGAAAATATTGTAGATGGATTTTCGTCTGGCATGTGTTTTACCAATTCGGGAAAACTTTGTTTAAGCACCTCAGCTTATATGCCAAGTGGTTCTCCTATTAATTGGAAGCATAATATAATACTTCATCCTCCAAGTGCAACTTTACCTGCTGGGAAGGTAGTATTTAGCAGTCCAACGGAAATAAATAATAATTTGGAGGTGCGAGATGTATTGGATGCTGGGCAAGTGACTACCTCTAAATTGGTTGTTTATAATGCAGATGGATCTAGCAATGCATCTATAACCGAAGAAGGCATAATATCGGCTAGGGGGCTTGATTTAATAGCAGGCGATATTCCCGATTATGTATTTGAACCAGATTATGACTTGCTGAGTTTAGATGAAGTACAATCGTTTATTACTGCCAACAAGCATTTGCCCAACATACCATCTAAACATGAGATTGCGGCGAACAACCAAGTAATAAATGTGGGCGAGATGCAATTGCAGATTCTGCGCAAAGTTGAGGAGCTTACGTTGTATATGCTTCAATTAAAAGCAGAGAATGAGCAGTTGAAAGAACAGTTGGATTTATTGAACGCTAAGTAAACTTTATTCCATCAACAAAATGAAGCAGTTAGTTTACATAGCTTTTGTATTGGGCGTTTTGATGCCTATTGTAGGAATGGCTCAATCGGTACATAACGAATCGGCAAAAAGCTTAGAGTTCGACGGGCCAATCTCTACAAAGGATCAAATTAATCTTGAAGCGTCGGAGTATATCAGTTTCGAACAAGAATTCAGTTATCGTGCGGATGAAAATAACGATGATAAATTCTTGAAGGCTCGAATCAATAAGTCAAAGTCTTTCGACATCAACGATTACTACGATGGGTATGCAAATGATGATTTTGATAGTATAACAATAGACACCGATCGTCCAGTGGGTTTAACCGCTGGTGGGCATTCTGTAGATTTATCGGGTGCGGCTAATTACAATATACCTATTCAGATTCCAAGTGGTACAAATGGCATGGTGCCAAGCATAAGCATAAACTATAACAGTAATGCAGGCAGTGGTGCGGTAGGGTATGGTTGGAACATAAGTGGGTTATCGGCTATTTCGAGAAGTGGGGATAACATGTTTTATGATGGCCACGTTTCCGCTGTAGAACTTAATAGTGGCGACCACTTTGTTTTAGATGGCAATCGGCTTATTCCGTTGGAAGGAAAGAATGGGCAGAACGACACTAAATATGGTACAAAGAGTAGAAGTTTTTCGGAAATAACATCTTATACTATAAGTACAGGCCCTGAGTGGTTTAAGGTGTTTACTAAAGACAGAGTTACCATTGAGTTTGGAAGAACCGTAGATTCTAAATTAATGGCAGAAGATAACACTACTGCAATATTGTGGATGGTAAATAAAATAACAGATGTGTATGGCAACTATGTAACGTTTTCTTACAAGCAGTTGGGAGGGCAAGTAGCTATTGAGAAAATAGAATATACGGGTAACCAAATCGCCAATTTAGATCCTTATAACAAGATTGAATTCTTCTACGATCAAAGAGAAGATAGCTCGTTTGCATATGTAGGTGGAGATAAAATTGAAATCAATGCTTTACTCAGAAGAATTGAAATATCTACCAATGGTATTATCTACAAACAATACCAATTTGACTATAGCAAGCTGTTATATTCAATGCTTAAAGAGGTAACAGAAATAGATGCTGGTGGGAAAAAACTGAATAGTACTAAGATTAAATATCACGACCAAGATCATTCTGGTATTCCTACTGTAAACCTCGGGGAAGAAAGATACCAGCTTCCTGAGAATGATTTGGATAATATGAATATCACTTATTTTCCGGGTGATTTTAATGGCGACGGACTGGCCGATTTATTAGGAGTGAAATATCGGATGCCTTTTGAGGGTGTAGTTGCGGCTCACTACAAAACGTGGGAAATATTTATAAATGATAATAAGAATGGAGGAAAGGGATTTATTCCAAAAGGAGTTAACAATGTTCCACTTTTTATGTACAAAAATGGGTTTCTTAGTCCGTATACAACTGGTTCTAATAACATGCTTGATAATGTGAAAATTTATATTGCCGATTTAAATGGTGATTTGAAAGATGACATTATCGTTTCATCTAGAGGAACTACTACTACATCACAAAACGATCATAGAGATAACATTTATTATAGGGCCTATTTATCGAATGGTAATGGGTTTACTTGGTCTGACGAGACGGTTAAAATGGCAGCCAAGAATGATGAGCTTAATCATGCCTTTACATTTGGGGATTTTGACGGAGATGGAATTCAAGAAATGTTTTTCTTTGATTCTAAGGAAGAGGTTTGTTCCATAACCTCATTTGATGGTAGGATTAACCTAACAGAGCCTTATATAATATCGGATATACTGATATCGTCTCTTGCTGCAAGTACGGTAGACTATAATGGAGATGGAAGAGCTGAAGTGTTGTTGGATTATTTGGCTCAAAACGTGGGTAATCATCAGGATGAGAATTTTAGAAACTATATAAATCTTCAAATTGAAGATGACAAGGAAAGCTTTAGCCCTGTAGCAAACATAACCTCTGAAGGTATTGGTGCTTCCGATAAAACATTGGCAGAATATAAGGAGCCTCGAATTGTAGACTTTAATGGCGATGGGAAAACCGATTTTGTGCAGTTTTATGAAGATCATCAAGAAGTTTGGTTGGGCAATGGAATTGCTAATGAATTTGATGAAAATTCTTTTGAAATAATAGAGAGCGACGATTGGTTAAATCTTTTAGGGGATGAAAAAGCATTTTTTATCGATTTAAATGCTGACGGTAGAACAGATGCTTTATATCGTTATGGAACAGGCGCATTAAATAGATTTTATATTCTACTTAGCTCAGGTAATGGGAAATTTAAAGTGGAGTTGCGCGAGGTTCCAAGAAGCAAAGTAGTATTGAGCCTTGCAACTAGTTTTTCGTTTGGAGACATAGATGGAGACGGTTTACCAGAATTAATAGCAAAAAACTTTGGAAACGGTCGTATTAACTTTATTCATTTAAATGTAGGAGATTCGGCCATACAAAGAAGGGTAGCTACTATTAAGGATGGTTTTTTGAATGAGGTTAAATTTGATTATGCCACACTTACCCAAGAGGAGAATTATACCAATGGAGAAGAAGGGGAATATCCTTTAAATGATTTTCAAGGGGCGCAGTGGGTTGTGAAAAATGTAACCACACCCGACGGTATTGGCGGAGAACTGATAGATGAGTATTCGTATGAAGGCGCTACATTAGATAGAGAGGGTAATGGACTGTTAGGCTTTTCTAGAATAATACATCGTAACCAAGTATTAAATTTTGAGAAAACAACTGATCTTGAATTATTTCAATATGTCAAAAGGTATAGGGTGAAAATTCCTACATCCACGTTAATAACAAATTACGACAGTACGATAACCTTATCAGGGTCTTCTGTTGTTTATGATTTTAGACGTTGGTCTTATGAAAGGTATGGGATGCAACTGACTGAAAGCGCCAACATTAATTATCAAATTGAAGCCACCACCATAAGTAAATACCAATATGATATTGTGGGAAATATTATTGAAGTGGAAAAGAATATTAATAGTACAGAAACTGCTATAACCAAAACAACTTATGGAGAAGAGGGCACGCAAGAACAAAGAATGCCTCAATCTGTAGTGGTTAAAGTATATAGAAGTGGAAAGGATACAATTACCAAAAAAGTTAATTATGATTATTATGACAATGCAACCGTAAACTTAAAAAGTGTTGTTATAAATCCGGATGAAGATCCGTCACGGGAACATTCTCTCTACTTAAAAAACACATTTACTTATGATGTTTTCGGAAATGAACTAACCAACTCTATTACGAGTTCGGCCGAAGACGCCACTACAGAGATGGTGTTTGACGAAGCAGGCCGCTTTGCAATAGAAAGCATAAATACATTAGGACAATCATCCTATGCAAGCTATCATCCATATTGGGGTGCGCCAATTTCTTCAACAAATATTTTAGGGCATGTTACTACAAGTAAACAAGATGACTTAGGGCAACTGTTGAGCGCAAGAGATGCACATGGGCATGAATCCATGGTTGAAAGAACTTGGGATTTTAGCGAAAACTCAGGATTAAACAGTCCCATATCTGATGCCAATACAGTTTACTCGATTCTTTCTAAAGGTGCAGAGCAGCCAACTGATAAGGCATGGTATGATGCATTTGGAAGACAACGGAAGTCGACAATTGAAGGGTTAAACGGCCTAGTGTTTCAAGTAATGGCTTATAATGCTAAAGGAAATAACCATAAAAGTACCAATCCGTTTTTTGATGATGGCAGCACTCCTTATGTAAATAGCAAAAGCTATGATGAAATTAACAGGATTGATACCTCTATAGTTGGACCAGACACAACTACATATCAATATAGCTTAGGTAGGTCATTATACACAACTGTTATTAGTTCTGATAGAGGGACTAGAACGGTAATAACAAACCCTATGGGTAGAGTGCTTTCTTCTAATGATGAAGGTGGGACACTTGCTTACGAATACAATAGTAATGGTAAGCAAACGAAGGTGTTCCTTAATTTTCAGCTGGTGGCCACTATGGAATACGATGCTAATGGCAATCAAACTAAATTAGTAGACATTAACGCAGGTACAATAGATTACACTTACAATGCATTGAATCAATTGGAAATACAGGTTGAAAATGGCAATGCCAAACGTTTAGTTTACGATAAAGTAGGACGGGTGTTAACCAATACCAATGATGACGGCGTAATAACTTACACCTACGTAACGGAAGGCAATGGTTTAAACCAACTTAAAAAAGAAGAAGAAAGCGAAAATGGGTATACTAACGAATATGTTTACGACGATTTTAGTAGATTAGTGGTTATGACAGAGCATGTTGGCGCCGAAGTATTTACATCTCAATTCGAATTCGACGAATTTGATCGCCAAGTAGCTCGTACATACCCGTCGGGTATTAAAGCCGAAAGTGCTTATAACAATAAGGGCTATTTAATAAGTAAAACACTTGAAGGGATTGAAGTTTTTAAAAGTCTTGAAATTAATGAGTATGGGCAGTTAACTGCTTATGAGAATAGTTTGAATAGCGTTGATATGAGCTACACTGCCTATGGTGTGTTGAAAAGTAAAAAAGTGGGTAACGATTATAACATGCAATATCAATTTGACGAGAAAACAGGCAATTTAAATTGGCGAAAGGATGGTGTAATTGGATTGACGGAAGATTTTGTGTTTGATGAATTAAACAGGTTGGAATATGCCAAAGTGGAAAGTGTATCGGAAGCACTAAGCTTAGATTATGCACCAAATGGAAACATTGACTTTAAATCGGATGCAGGTGATTATACATACCACACCGAAAAGATAAATGCTGTAACCGAAATTGCAGGCGACTTTCCTTTACCGCAACAAAACATAACCTATAATGCTAACAAACGAACCACTACAATAGAGCAAGACGACCACTTTGTAAGCTTTAAATACGGAACAGGAAATCAACGTAAAAAAGCTGTTACCAAACTATTTAATGTAGCAGTACAAACCAAGTATTATGGGAGTAACTACGAGAAAATATTGGAAGGTGAAAGTGTAACCGAAATAACTTATGTAGAAGGACCAGATGGTTTGTTGGGTATGTGGGTGGCCGAAGATGATGATGCCAATTGGTATTACACCAATACCGATTACCTAGGTTCTATACTGCAATTGGTTGATGAAAATAATGAAGTTATTGCAGAGCAAAATTTTGATGCCTGGGGCAGGTATCGAAATACTGAGGAGTGGACTTACGAGGATGTAGCTGAAGACAATCCAACATGGTTAACAAGAGGATATACTGGGCATGAGCATTTGAACCAATTTGGATTAATAAATATGAATGCTAGGTTGTACGACGCTCGTGTTGCACGGATGTTGGGTACAGATAATTACATACAAAACCCTATTGGTACACAGGGATATAATAGATACAGTTATGTACACAACAATCCATTAAGTTATACCGATCCTAGTGGTGAATCGCTGGTGGGTATTGGTATCGGAATAGTTACAGGAGGCTATCAGGGGTATCAAATTGGTAAAGCAAAAGGTGCAACTGGCCGCAAGTTGTTTGGTTATACCATTGCTGGGGCAGCGATTGGAGGAGTTTCTAGTTGGGCAGGAGGTGCGCTCGTTAAAGGTGTTGGGCAGCAATCATTTCTTGGAAGTACATTGGTTGGTAGTGCTTTAGGAGGAGCAGCTGGTGGTGGAATTAGCGGTGCTGGTTTTGCACTTTTGGCTGGAAATGACGTGGAAGAAGGGTTTTGGGATGGTGCAATTAGTGGATTTGCTGGAGGGTTAGCAGGTGGTTATATTGCTGGGGGGGAAGGTGCATTTTTAGGTGGTGCTCTTTCATCTGCTATTGGAACCGCTAGAAAGGATGGTAGTAAGAAGGAAATTGGAATGGCGGCTTTAATGGGTGGACTTACTGGGCTTGGGAGCTATCAATTGCAACAAGGAGTTGCCTACCTTAACTATAAAAAGCTGGGAGGTACATGGACGTATAAAGAGTATGCTTGGGTTAGTACATATGCTCAAAGAAGTTTTTCTAGAGAAAGAGAGGTGGCTTTACAAATTAAGAATATAGGAAAATTGAAGTTTGACAAATGGGGTCCTAAATATGGTGAAAATGGAGGAGAAGTCGCGCAAAACTTTAATCCAACAGATAGAGACGTAATTCATACGCATGCTTTTAGATCAGCTGGATATAGTCCAGAAGACCATATCCAAAATGAGACTTTTTTAATGGCCGATCGCGCAACATTTCTCCGGTTTACTGTCGTATCGAAGAAAAATATTCAATATATGAGTTCGTCTTCATATGGCATTGTGCGCGTAGGACCTTTTACAACACCATATTTTACTTACTTTTTTGGAGAAAATAAATGATTAAAGAGAGAATAAAATTAAAGCAAACAATAATTTTAATGGCATTTGTATTGAGTAATGTAGCGTTAATGGCACAAGATGAAGTATCTACATGTTATGCATATGATGATGCGGGCAATAGAATATTGAGGTATACAATAGAATTGGAAACAGAGGAGAAAAGTTTAGAACCTAAAAAAGATGAATATTTCTTTGGAGAAGATGCTACTAAGGACAAAGGGGAAATAAATGTTATAGCCTATCCAAATCCGTTTATAGATGAAGTGAGCTTTACTGTTAATATAGGGCAAGAAACTGCACTGATAACCGTTTTGTTGCTAGATGCAGCTGGAAAGCAACTGTACAAAGGGGAGCATCAATCGGGAGAAGAAGGCAGTATTAAGGTAGATAGACAAGTTGGTGTTTGTTTGCTTAAAGTGGTTCAAGGAAATAAGGTGGGGAGTGTGAAGATTGTAGGAAAATAGTTGTAACAAGAAGACAAATGATTAGAATTTTAAAAATATTTTTTTGCCTATTAGCTTGTTCACAGGTGCAGGCTCAAGAGAATCTAACTATAACAAAAGAATTACCGAATAGTCTCACGGAAGAAAAAAGTATGAGCTATTATTTATTAAAGGCCATTAGTAATAAATTGAAGTTTGAAGAATTTGACAATGGATTTGATTCTTTAGCTCTAAGATTGTGGTTTAAAATTGATGGAGGAATTAAATATGAAGAGTGCATAGAAGTTACATATCAAAATAAGAAATGGAATGGGAAATATTATATTACGGAACATGTTGATGATGATGGGGCTAAAGTTTTAAAGTTGATAAAGAGTTTTAATGTAGTGCCTAATAATGGATGGCAAAACTTTAAGTCAGAAATTTTAAAACTAGATGTTTCAACAATCCCGACTTCCAATGAAACATCTATTAAGCTATTTGATCCGGAAACTGGAGATACAACAATCACTATGATTCTTCATGGTAGAAGTTATCTCTTAGAAATTGGAAGTATTGATAAATATAGATTGTGTGAGTATTATAATCCTGTGAGTTGGCAGAAACATTTTCCGGAGTTAAATAACGTGGTTGATTTGTTGATTCTTTTTAGGCAAGAGTTCAATGTATTGCAGGAGAAAAAGTGGAGGAAGAAATTAAAGTACACACCACAAGATTAAACAGGTGATATATGGCTGCTTTCCATCCTCATCCATATAATGAAAGTCAAACGAAATTCAGTAGTTTGTGGCATAGTAAGACGGATTTTAAGAATGTAAGTACTAAGCATTTTTCGTCTATGATTATTAATAAACATGGTGCAGAGTTGGTAACACCAATTCCTTCTCAAAGAATTAATTTCTGGGGTACTGGTAAGCCTTATTATATATACACATTTCCATGGTAAAACTTGTAAGATTAATTCCGGTTTTAGTTGTAATACTAAGCGTAACTTCTTGTATTTATAGCGCTTTTGATAAAAACAATGTAATTAAAGAGGAGCATAAATATGAAAAGCCTGTCTACGATAGTGCCCAAAGTATTATTCAGCCTAAATATTTTTTAGATACCCTAAATTTTTATGGGCAAGAGAACAATAACGAATTCCATAATAGAAGAAAGAGGCTTTCAGAATCTATAAGCATCTGGGTTTCTGAGGCATTAAGAGCACTTGAAGAAATGAGAATTTTTACAGATACGTATAAATACGAAAGTTATCGCTTTACATGGCTAAGAACATTTCATAATCCGATTTCTATAAGAGTGGAAGAAGTTAACAATGACGTTATACTCTTCTTAAAACAATCGAATGGAATGGGTGGCTATGATCCTGGCGATTTAATATTAAATGATACTATTGCTGTTACCAAGGGTGATTGGAACTTACTAAAAAGAAAGATGGACAGCCTGGATTTTTGGAATATGTCATCGATTGAGAATACAGAGATTGTAGCTATGGATGGTTCCATGTGGCTTCTTGAAGGAAAAAGGAATGAGGAATATCATCTTGTTTACCGACAAGATGGTATAATGAAAGAAACAGGTGAAGTTTGTCTCTTCCTTCTTGAACTCAGTAATCTTAAAATAAAAAAGAAAAACTTGCACTAAACGTCTCTATCCTCAATGCTATATCTCTATGCAATCAAAAAACGAATAATTATTTATTTAATGATGAGCTTGTTTTTATCTGCTGCTGGCTGCCGTCTATCCATAAAAAACACTTTACTGGTTCCAGATGGTGAATGCAGTAAAGAAAATGCGGAAAAAATTGCACTTCATTTTTATAATACCAAAGGGAATAAATCAGGTTATGATTTAGAAGTTAGGGAATCAGAAGAAGATAGTTCCAATTATTTTGTTGAAATCCATCCAATATTTGAAACAAGATATGAATTAATTGATGGAGATTCGCTAATAACAATACTAGCCGGAGGAGGTGCGATGTTCACAATTGATAAAAAGACGTGCAAAATTGAAAATATTGATGGGTATGAGTAAGCTTATTCCTCTCTTGTTTTTATTTGCGATTGGCTGCCGTCTAACAATGAAAAATACCATTCAGGTTCCATATGGTGAGTGCAGTAAGGAAAATGCAGAAAAAATCGCACTTCATCGATATGATACAAAAGGAAATAAATCAGGTTATGATATAGAGGTTAATAAGACGATAGAAGATAGTGCTAATTATTTTGTCGAAATCTATCCAGTATTTGAAACGAAATATGAAGTTATTGATGGAGAGACTGAAGTAACAATGTTGGCTGGTGGAGGTGCCTTGTATACAATTGATAAAAAGACGTGTAAAATAGTAGATATAGAAGGGTATGAGTAAGCTTATACCATTCTTGTTTTTAATATTAACTCATTTTGTATCAATTGGGCAAGAAGAGAATAAATTAAAAGGAAAACCGAATTCGGTTTCGGAAGCATTGCTTTACTTAGATCAAAAGTTTAGTGATACAACTAAATATGGATTTATGTATTTCCCCGAAGATATTGCAGTAAGCAGATTACATTTTGGTTTTGGAATGTGGATGAGAAACAATTGGGGGTTATGGCGAGGAGGGAAGTTGAAAGACGAGCTAATTGCAATGGGATTTACTCATCCTGATGATATGTCATCTTTTATCCTAACTGCTTATCATAGAAAATTACATGGAAAGGAGATAGATGGAAAATCGGAAGCAGCAAAATCTAAAGAATTTATGCTAAAGGTAAATCAAGGTATTAGTTTCGATTCGATATCAGAAAGTGGCACAAGTAATGATGTATTAATAGATTTATTTAATGAAGGTGATACTATTCAATTCTCTGTACTTGCAGAACGAAAGAGATTTGGTAGGAGTTATAGCTCTTCTGTGAAAGCACTAGGGGTGATAATAGAAAAACAGTCAGATTCTCTTCATATTAATTTATATCGGGTTGCATTTAAAAAGAGGTATGTCGCACAATATATTGTGGGGGATACACTAATCACTTCTCCTTATTACTGTAAGTTGCTTCCTCCCAAAGGATGGAAACCAAAATACTAAGTTCAAATAAAAGTTAAGTAATGAAACAGACAATCCTAATAATAGCATTAGCGTAAGCATCCTGCCAACTACATATAGGAATCCATTTTCAATTTACAATTGTAGATTTATTCCAGTTTAAGGTTTTGCGGTAGCAACTCCTCTAATTTGTTCACTTTGTGCTCGGGTATGATGTCAAGTACTTTTTTGAGCC
>JABSPQ010000158.1 GCA_013214205.1 Flavobacteriales bacterium | reverse complement strand
TTCAGTCCAAACCTCACGGTTAGCAACCTTGCAGCTTACTAATGGTTCGAGGCACGACCCTCGCCCATAAGGGACTTGCACCCTCTAGATTAATAATTTACCTTTCGATAAATTAAAGATGCCCATACTGGGCACACACATCACCTAAACTTCATTGCTGCCCCATGGGACAGCAACGCCGTTTAGCTTAAACGTTATGCCTAATTAACTACAGATGAAGGAATACAAAATAACAAAAGGTTGGTTCGTTTTCATTTGCATAATGTCCCTTCTAATATTCACCTTAGGGTTATGGCTCATGGTTATGCCTTTTTTCATAAACGCTCAATATGATTCCACCTATTATTTTATGGGACCAATCAGTCTTTGCCTTATGGCTTTCGGTATTTACTTTTTAAAAGAGACTATTGACAGTCGTCTAATTATTACTGAATACAGCATTAAGTCGGAGACAACTTTCAGGAATAGAGAGATCCTTTTAAAGGATATTAAGGGATATAAAACAGATGAACAGTTTATTTCAATTGTTCCTAAAAACCAAGGAGAAAAAAGCATTAAAATATCTTCTTACGTTGGTAATTATCACGAGTTAGTAATATGGATTCAAGAAAACTTTATTGATTTATATGCGGAAAATGAATTAAAGGAAGAGTCTGAAATAATGACAAATAATCAATACGGAAATAATAAAGAAGAACGGGAGGCCAATTTCAAGCAAGCTAAAAACGTTGCAAGAATAATAAACTATGTGGGCGTCGGTTTAATTGTTTGGGTGTTATTCAAGCCAATTCCTTATGAGCTATCTGTAATAGCTTGCATTGCCCTTCCAATCATTGCTATCCTTATAACCATTATGTACAAAGGGCTAATTAAGATTGATCGAAAAAAAGGAAGTGCTTCACCATCTGTAATGCTCGGTTTAACTTTAGCTATTTGTGGACTATTCATGCGAGCATTGCTTGATTTCAACATACTAGACTATTCAAACATTTGGCTTCCTTCCTTATTAATTGCTGTCGTTGCTGTCTCACTTATTATTTTCCAAACTCAAGAATACAAATTCACAAAAGCCATAGATTACTTTTCTGTTGCCAGTTTATTACTTGTCTTCTTCGGATATGGATTTGGATCTGTAGTATCGTTAAATGGTATGTTCGACAAAAGTATCCCGACCCATTATGAAGCTACAATAACGGACATGAGAATAAGTACTGGTAAAAAGACAAGTTATTATTTAGAGTTATCTCCATGGGGAACGCGAGTTGAAACAGAAGATGTAGAAGTCTCCGAAAACCTCTATAACATACTTAGTAAGGAAGAAGTAATCGATATTAATGTAAAGAATGGCAATCTTGGAATTCCATGGTTTAACGTCTTTAAAAAATAAAAACTAGGCATAACAAAACCTAAAGTACATGTCTACATTCTTCTTACATTTAACTTCGCGGTTGTTCAGTATCTTGCAATGGCAGTCCGGTGGACATGCCGCCACGATACTTTAGCTAAGCGTTGTATACCATTAACAAAATAAATCAACTTGAAAAATCTTATTACGTCTTTACTGTTACTTCTAATTATAACCAGCTGTAAGAAAGACAAATCAGAAGCTGTGCTAATACCCGATTCTAATTTCAAAAACTACTTACTAGATAATAAGGAAGTAAACTTTAATAAGGATGACAAAATTTCTCATGCCGAGGCTTCTAGTTTCAAAGGTTCGCTGGAATTAACTGGAGTAAACGATTTCACAGGAATCGAGGCATTTAATTTGCTTGAGAACATTAGCATTTATGAAAGTTTTGGAACTATTATTGATTTAACAAATAACACAAAATTATTCTCGCTAGGCTGTTTTAATAGCGGAACTCTTAGTATAGATATTTCTCAAAATCAAATCTTAAACTATTTATTAGTGAAAGACAATGACCAACTTTCTTTTAACCTTACTAACTGTCAAAATATTGAATTTATAGAATGTCATAATTCAGGGATTAAAGAATTTGATGTGTCTGATTGCACCGCACTTCGCCAATTCTTTTCAATTGGTAACTCACTTACCGATTTGAATCTAACTGCAAACCGGAATTTAGAACTCATTCATGTATTCAATGATTCTACAATAAAATCAATAGATATTCGAAATGGAAATAACATTAATATTATCGGTTACCAAAACGTATACTTCAATAATTTAGAGACCATAGAATGTATTGCAGTGGATGACTCAATCTGGTTCAATTCGCAAGAAATATTCTTTCTAGATGAAGGACTAGAAGATATTGTAAGAAATATTAGTTGCTCAAACTAAACGGTAAACAACAAAACCTAAAGTACA
>JABSPQ010000157.1 GCA_013214205.1 Flavobacteriales bacterium | reverse complement strand
ATTACAGCCTCATATTTATTTATGGAGCGATAACAATGCGCAAACCACTCAAAAAGCTGAAGGTTTATGCCAAGGTACTTACACGGTAACTTTAATAGATGCTAATGGATGTGAGGATACAGAAGAAGTAAAGCTTGAGGATCCTTCCTCTGTTACAGTTTCTATTGCTAACGACTTGCCTCTTAGTTGTTTTGGAGAATGTATTGGTAAAGCAACTGCAACAGCACAAAATGGTACAGGTCCTTACACGTTTGCATGGAACGCCGCCGCTAATTTTATTACTGGCGATAACGCTAAGTTTGTTTGTGGTGATACCAACATTGTGGTTACGGTAACAGATGCACAGGGATGTACTGCCTCTGCAACTTATTACATGGACGAACCAACAGAAGTTGTATTAGATTATACTTCAGAAAATTCTTCATGCGATCAAGCGGATGGTAGTATAACAGTAACTGCTTCTGGCGGTCAGGGTGAACCTTATACTTACCTCTGGGACAACAACGGTGTAACAGCTACAAATGCGCTCTTAAAAGCGGGTAATTATAGAGTTACGGTAATGGATGGAAATTTTTGTGAAGCTTATCTTACGGGTTCTGTAATTGATGATTCGGGTCCTACGGCAGAAATTATATCGACAGAAGATGTAGACTGTTTTGGCAACTTTACTGGTCAAGCACAAGTTGAAGGAACAGCTGGAAGCAATGGAAGTAACATATTTACTTTTGAGTGGACGGTAGTTGGTGGGGATCCTGTAAGTGGTACCCAAGTGCGAACAGGTTTAGAAGCAGGAGTTGTTGAAGTAGAAATAACCGACGAAAAAGGTTGTAAAGCTGCAACCAGTGCAATCATTACAGAGCCTGTAGTACTTACTTCAGCAACTGCTTTTACACTTATTTCATGTACAGATGGTGCAGACGGAACATTAAGTGCCAATGGTCTTGGAGGAACAAGTCCTTATTTTTATGATTGGGTAGATGATGCAAATCAAACAGATCAAACCATTACTGATTTAAGTAGTGGAGTACATAGAGTTATTATTACCGATTCCCATGGATGTAATGTGGAAGATCAAGTAGAATTATTTGATCCTGAAATATTGCAAGGAAAAGTAATTACAACCGATATGCTTTGTAATGGCATTTGCAACGGTAGTGCTGTATTCGAAGAAATTAGTACTGGCGAAGGAAGTGCTCAATCCTACAAATGGAGTGATGGGCAAGGCCAAGTTGGTCCAATAGCTTCTTTACTTTGCGCAGATACTTATACAGTAACTGTAACTACCAGCAAGGGTTGCGAGAGAGAGTTTATAGGTTCGTTAATAGAGCCAATTACGGTAAATGCTTATATCAATTACGCATTCCAACCGCTCTGTTTTAACGATGAGTCTGGAGAAGCCTGTGTGTTTGCATCGGGAGGTACAGCAGTAGATGGTACATATAATTATACATGGAACAAACCAGGTTCACATGATGATAATTCTTACTGCGCCGAAGGTGTTTTAGGAGGCAACGTAGCATTAAAAGTTACTGTAACAGACGACAATGGTTGTAAGGCAAGTGTAGATACAATGCTACTTAACCCACCTTTCTTAAATGTACTTACCGAAGGTTTAGACCCAAGTTGTCATTCCAACAACACAATTGGCAATTGCGATGGTACAGTAACTGCAACCGGAGTAGGTGGAACTGGTACTTTGTTTTATCAGTGGGATTCTAAAACCTTCTTTCAGGATACAGAAACGGCTATTGATTTATGCGGTGATGAATATTGTGTTACTGTAACAGATGGTAATTTATGTAAAGTAGTTGCTTGCGTAACTATTGAGGAGCCAGACGAACTGATCAATACCGATACTATTATCGATAGAAGTACTTGTAAGAACGCAAATGGAAATATTACCATCGTTCCTGCTGGCGGGAAAGGCCCGATCTATAGTGTTCTATGGAGTGGAGGATTACAAACTGGTTATACCCTGAGCAATGTAACTTCTGGAACTTATTGCGTGAAAATAGTAGATGGCAACAACTGCGAGATCAACGAATGT
>JABSPQ010000156.1 GCA_013214205.1 Flavobacteriales bacterium | reverse complement strand
GTGGTTACAGATGGTAATGGTTGTACTGCTTCGGACGAACATATACATCAAGAACCTTCAGCCGTAGAATTAACATATACTTCAGAAAACTCGTCATGCGACCAAGCAGATGGAAGTGCAACTGTATTAGTATCGGGCGGAACCACTCCTTACAGGTATTTGTGGGACAATGGCGATGTTTCTGCTACAACAAATAATGTTAAAGCAGGGAATCATGATGTAACTGTTACCGACGCCAACGATTGTGTTGCTGTTCTTACCGTATCTGTAATTGATGATTCGGGCCCAACGGCAGAAATTATATCGACAGAAAATGTAGACTGCTATGGCAACTCTACTGGTCAGGCTCAAGTTGAAGGAACAGCTGGAACCAATGGTAGTAACATATTCACTTTTGAGTGGACGTTAGTTGATGGCACTGTAGTAAATGGTACGCAAGTGCGAACAGGTTTAGAAGCAGGAGTTGTTGAAGTAAAAATAACCGACGAAAAAGGTTGTAAAGCTGCAACCAGTATTGAGATTACAGAGCCTAAGGTCCTTAGATCTAATACTGCATCGGCAGAAATTTCATGTAAAGATGGTTGCGATGGCGAGGCATCTATATATGGTATAGACGGTACATCTCCTTATACATTTGATTGGGTAGATGATGCAAATCAAACCGATCAAACCATCTCCAGCCTTTGTGTTGGAACTCATAGGGTTATTGTTACCGATGCCAATGGTTGTATAGTAGAAGACGAGGTAGACTTATCTAACCCAGAAATATTGCAAGGCACAGTAACTACAACCGATATGCTTTGTAATGGCGTTTGCAACGGTAGTGCTTTATTCGAAGAAATAAGTACTGGCGAAGGAAGTGCTCAATCCTATAAATGGAGCGATGGTCAAGGTCAAGTTGGTCCAATAGCTTCTTTACTTTGCGCAGGCACATATACCGTTACTGTAACTACCAGCAAGGGTTGCGAGAGAGAATTTATAGGTTCGTTAATTGAGCCAACCGCAGTAAATGCTTATATCAATTATGTATTCCAACCGCTTTGCTTTAACGATGAGTCTGGTGAGGCCTGTGTGTTTGCATCGGGTGGTACATCGGCAGATGGTACATATAATTATACATGGAACAAACCTGGTTCGCACGACGATAACTCTTACTGCGCCGAAGGTGTTTTAGGAGGTAACGTAGCATTAAAAGTAACTGTAACCGACGACAAAGGTTGTAAAGCAACTGTAGATACAATGCTGCTTAACCCACCTTTCTTAAATGTGCTTACCGAAGGTTTAGATCCAAGTTGTCATTCAAATAATACAATTGGCAATTGTGATGGTACAGTAACCGCAACTGGAGTAGGTGGAACTGGTACTTTGTTTTATCAGTGGGATTCAAAAACCTTCTTCCAGGATACGCAGACCGCTATTGATTTATGCGGCGATGAGTATTGTGTTACTGTAACAGATGCTAACTTGTGTAAAGTAGTTGCTTGCGTAACTATTGAGGAGCCAGACGAACTGATCAACACCGATACCATTATCGATAGAAGTACTTGTAAAAACTCAAATGGAAATATTACCATAGTTCCTGCTGGCGGGAAAGGCCCGATCTATAGTGTTCTATGGAGTGGAGGATTACAAACTGGTTATACCCTGAGCAATGTAACTTCTGGAACTTATTGCGTGAAAATAGTAGATGGCAACAACTGCGAGATCAACGAATGT
>JABSPQ010000155.1 GCA_013214205.1 Flavobacteriales bacterium | reverse complement strand
TTGGAAAGAAAAGAAGGAACAGGAAAGGTCTTTTTTACGATATAGTTCTTGACTTATCTAGCCCCCATTAAGATCTCTGCCCCTTCTCGCTAATTGTGTTTACTATTTATACAAAACTAATTACTGGTAAAGATAAAAGCCACCTCGATAATAGAAGAGGCCTTTCCTACTTATGCTATTCTTACTAGATCCTAATTTGTCTTTCTAAAAGTTAACCGATAAACCGAAAGTCAACGGGTACACTTCTACTGTTTTGTCTACATCGAACAAAGGAAGCAAGCTATAGTTCGTAAACACTCCAACTGCTCCGTATCCCAATCTAACTGCGGCGTCTAATTTGAAAGGATTCAATGAATACGTTCCTTTATCTCTTTCTTCAAATTCCTTACCGTCAGCGAACACACCGTTTCTTTTAATTTTAGATGTCATTCTTACACCACCTACAACTCCTGCTGCTAGATAGAAGCTCTTGTCTGCATCTGGACTCGTATTAAACTCTAACAATAATGGAATCGTTAAATAAGACGCTTTAAGCTTGTTTTTTGAATACGAGTTCACTGTATCCATAATGGCGTACAAAGAGTCAGCAGAAGAGTTTAAAATATAGTTGTCACGGAAAGCTATAGATGTAAAGCTAAACCCCAGCCCCGTTGTTAAACCTACATATGGAGTTCCAAAATTGAACTTATGCTCTACAACATTCAAATTCCAAACATTAGATCTTGCTGGATCGTTTCCCCAGTAAGGGTTTGCAGAGAAATCCGTTTTAAAACTGTTGTTCATTAGCATTGTAAAACCAAGATCAACTCCAGCCCAATGTGCATCTGATTTTTTCTTTTTCCGCGGCTCTTCATCCTCAGCCCTGTCATCATCGTCAAGGTTGAAATCACCATCTGGATGTGTAATGATTAAAATTTCTCTATTTCCTACAGTCATTCGCATTGTGTCAGGCTCTCCTTCTCCTTCTTCAATGATTGTAATCTGTTCATCGGTAATAATAATATTACCTTCCTGAGACTCTTCTGTTACAACTACTTCCTCCTCTACAGGCTCAGCTCCTTCTTCTACTTGTGAAAATACCGGGGCCGCAAATAACATTGCTACTACTATTGTACTTAATTTATTCATAACTCGATTGTTTCTATTTGTAAGTAGGACCCACAAGTAATTGAAAAGTTACAATCGATTACCAATTTTCTAAAAAATCGTCCATATCTCTACGGTCTTTTTTCGTTGGTTTGCCAGCCCCATGCTCCCTATAAGTGCTTTGACTGAGCCTATAAGCTTTTAGTTTTTCTATCTCATCTTCTGGAGTAATATCGATTATATAGTCTTGAACGAGCTTTGCTCCAATCCTTTTTTCTAACAATTGTATTACTCGAAAACTAAATTTTGCTGAATGCCTTATGATTTGAATCTCATCTCCCAACTTAACATCCTTAGATGGTTTTACAAGATCATTGTTTAATCGAACCTTACCATTTGCAACAGCATCAGCTGATTTGGACCGTGTTTTTGCCAATCGAACGCACCAAACGTATTTATCCAGCCTGCAACTCATGGCGAACTCGTTTTGTTAAGGATTTATAAACTAAATTAAATGAATGGTCAATTAACTCTAAAAGCAATTGATTCGGCACATCAGAATCTACCGTAACAGTAATCCAGTGCTTTTTGTTCATGTGATACCCTGGCTTTATACCATTGAATGTTTCACGCAGCTCAACACTTCGTTCTGGATCACATTTAAGATTTATGGCTGTGAAAAGTTCAATTCCGGCTAAAGTAAACAGCTTACCACCAATTTTAAAAACAATCGTTGAACTATCAAATGGAAAGGATTCTGTTACTCCCTCTTTTGATAAACAATAGTCTCTAAAATCTTCAACGTTCATTTTAGTGAATACCTGGAGCGTCTTCGTATTTCCCTAATTTATAAAGCATTTTTGTATGTCCAGATAAGGCTTCAAAAAATGTTTTATAAGAATAATAAGGGAGGTTATACTCAAATGCCGTATCCCTAACAATGTCAGAAATCTTACGGTAGTGAACATGACAAATGTTTGGAAATAAGTGGTGTTCTATTTGATAGTTTAACCCTCCTACATACCAAGAAAAAATTCTTGCCTTAGGTGCAAAATTCGTCGTATTCATTAACTGATTCGATGCCCAGTCTAACTCAACAGACCCATCCTTAGCAGGAGTTTCAAAGGTTGAATTCGGAACAACGTGTGCTGGCTGAAAAATTGCTGCCAAAGTAAGTCCTGCAATAAAGTGCATTAAAGAAAAACACAATACTGTTCCCCACCACGGTAGACCAGAGAATACCAATGGCAACCCTAGGGTAAGCACTAAATAAATTGTCTTTGTAGTAATTAGTGTCAACAAGAAACGACGACTAGATAAACCTTGAGTTTTAATCAAATCTTTATCCTTATAGCGCTTCCATTGAGAGTAATCCTTAGTCGTTGCCCACATTAAAGTCATCATTCCATATAAAAACCAAGCATAGATAAACTGAAACCTATGCCCTCTACGCAGTTTTTGCTCCGGTGAAAATCGCATAAAAGGATCAATTTGTATATCCTCATCCATCCCCGTTACATTTGTATAAGTATGATGCAATACATTGTGTTGAATTCTCCAATTCACATCGCTTCCACCAATCATCCAAATAACTTTACCTACCAAAAGGTTTACATATTTGTTCTTGGAATAAGCGCTATGATTTGCATCGTGCATTACGGAAAGTCCAATCCCGGCCATTCCAAAGCCCATTAACATCCACATTATTACAACGAGCCAAGTCGACTCTAGGAATGTAAGAAGAAAGACAAATGGAACCACATATAAAGAAACCATGAATATTGTCTTCAATATCATGTTTGCGTTTGCGTAACGCGAAATGTTATTTTCCTTAAAGTAATTTCCTACGCGTTTACGTAGTTCTTTATAGAAATCCTCTTTTTGGTTCTCTGCAAACTTTACTTCATTTAACTGCATAATATCTAAATAAGAAATTTGGAACTACAAAAGTAGGGCTTATTATGCACTATATCATTTTTTTACAATTTAATTTAAACATGGCAGTGTTAGTCAAACACCGTTTAAAAGTCCAAAGACAAGCATATATTTGGCTATTTTTGTGCGTACTTGTAAATGCAATAATTCATTAAATGTCTGAATCTTACGACTCAATATATTGTCGAGACTTTTTCAATCGGGAGAGATTCATTTCTCGCGAAGTAATCATTGGAAACGTCCATTTCGGAGGTGAAAATCCAATTCGTATTCAATCCATGACTACGACGGATACGATGGATACAGAAAACTCTGTTGAACAGTCCATTCGTATGATTGAGTCTGGTTGTGAGCTAGTTAGACTCACTGCTCCAAGTAAAAAAGACGCCGAAAACTTAAGGCTTATTAAAGCTCAATTGAACGAAAGAGGTTATACAACACCCATCGTTGCTGATATTCATTTTACTCCAAATGCTGCGGAAATTGCCGCTCAAATTGTTGAAAAAGTTCGGGTCAATCCTGGTAATTATGCGGATAAAAAGAAGTTCGAAGAACTCGTTTATACGGACGAAACTTATGCTTCTGAACTGACAAGAATTGAAGAAAAATTCACCCCCCTTGTTTTACTTTGTAAAAAAGAAGGTACAGCCATGAGAATTGGAACCAATCATGGCTCACTTTCTGATCGGATCTTAGGCAGGTATGGCGATACTCCTGAGGGAATGGTAGAGTCCGCAATGGAATTTCTTAGAATCTGTGAAAAACATGACTATAAGGAGGTAGTACTTTCTATGAAGGCCAGCAATACACTGGTAATGGTACAGGCCTACCGTTTGTTAATTGCGACAATGATTAAAAACAACATGAATTACCCGATTCACCTTGGTGTTACTGAAGCTGGAGATGGTGAAGATGGTAGAATTAAATCTGCAGTTGGAATTGGTGCTCTATTAGAAGATGGAATAGGAGATACAATTCGTGTTTCCCTGACAGAAGCGCCTGAGGCAGAAATGCCAGTTGCCAGAAAGCTTTTGGACAAATTCAAAGAAGAAAACCAACTCGTTTTCCCCTTAAATAAAGGTGAAATGGAGCTCAACTATGACCCTTTCTCTTATACAAGAAGAAAGTCTACCGAGGTTCTTAATATCGGTGGCCATCATGTTCCCGTAGTTGTGGCAGATCTCAGTACAGTTGATGACATCAAACAGTCACACCTTTTTGGTTTTGGATACCACTACTCCGTTCCCTTGGACAAATGGAACTTGACAGACTCTGCTGCCGATATTCTTTACATTGGTTCAAAAACAATCAAGTTTGAACTTCCGGGAACATTAAAGATCTTATGCGACTACGAAAATTGGAAAGATAATTACGGCGAAAAAGGTGGCTTTTACCCAATTATCGATAGTGATAAATGTGGCCTTTTTAACAAAACGGATGTGTTCTTCGTAAAACATTCAGCCGAAAACAGAGACCTTGAATATTTGAAATCC
>JABSPQ010000154.1 GCA_013214205.1 Flavobacteriales bacterium | reverse complement strand
TGAATTGCCTCTTATTCCATAGACACGTTTTGCTTCATCCTTGCTAAGCTTTCCTGATAATACTTCTGATACTAAGTTATTCTTAAATTTTGCTGAATAGTCTATTGAATCTTTAATCATTTTTATAGGTTTTTGTGTCAATCTGTTTTCGTACAAGTTATTACGTCTGGATAGCTCCCCTTGAAGGGGAGCCGCTTGCATTTCGTTTTTTGTTTAACATTACACCAAATCATCACTTAATTCAAAGTAAAACCATTCTCTCATAGAGATAAACATTCTCTGTTTGAGGCAGAAACCCCACTTCATTCTATACGATCCATATATAAAATGGTCAATGGCATATCCATTGAACCATCAGACGAAAATTATGGAAAGTTAAATATGAAGTTTTCAAACACTATTAATAATCAACCGCTTGTTTTCATTGTTACGATCAATTTTAATGATCCCTATGTAACATGCGAGTTGCTTAAGTCAATCGAGGAAAATGAATACGACAACTTCGAAGTAATTGTAGTAGAGAATGGCTCTACGAAAAACAGTCCCCAGATAATCCAAGATAAATTTCCCAATGTGAAATTGGTTTTTAGCTCCACCAATCTTGGATTTACTGGTGGCAATAATCTAGGTTTAAAATATGCGATAGGGAGATATATCTTTTTTCTAAATAACGACACGGTTATTACTCCTCATACCATAGGAACACTAGTTGAAAAGTTAGTAAACGATAAGGAGCTTGGGGCAGTAAGTCCCAAAATTAATTTTCATTCCAATCCTAAAATAATTCAATATGCAGGTTCAACGCCAGTTAATCCATTAACAATTAGATATAAGCATATTGGAAACCATCAGGTGGATAATGGACAGCATGACATAGAAATGGATACTTGCTATGTACATGGTGCTGCTATGATGGTGTCTAAAAGTGTAATTAACACTATTGGGCCAATGCCAGAAAAATACTTTTTGTACTACGGAGAATTAGATTGGTGCGAATCAATTAAAAAAGCTGGATACAGAATTCGATACATCCCAACTGCTTTGGTACTTCATAAAGAGTGGATGATGGAAAGAAAAGAAAGCGTGATGAAATTTTATTACCAAACTAGAAATAGATTTTTGTTTTCCCGCCGAAATATAAAAGGATGGGAGTTTGCGGTAAGTATGATGTACATGCTTTTTATTTCCATTCCTAAAAACACACTTGTAAACTTAGGAGAATTTGAAAGAATAAAAGCCTATTACAATGGTCTGTTATGGAATTTGACCGATGGGCGTTTCAATGTTAAACCTTTTTAAAAAAAAACACAAAATGGAAAATATAAAATTGTTCGGATTGCTATTGTTGGTAGGTGTTTCAATCTGGTTGTTGCTATCGGTGCTATACATGTTGTTCTATTCTATAGCTGCTTTTTTTTATAAAAGCAAAACGAAAGTGGTGAGTAATTATTACCCTCGAATTGCGGTTTTAATTCCTGCTTATAAAGAAGATGTTGTAATTGTTGAAACTGCAAAGAAGGCACTTCGACATCTTTACCCCGGCGAGTTTGAAGTAGTTATTATAGCGGATTCCTTGAAGGATGAGACGATTGATGAATTGTTAAAACTTCCGGTGAATCTATTGGTGCCTTATTTTAATAAAAGTACCAAGGCCAAAGCGCTCATGTTCGCCATGGAATTTTTGGACAACGAATATGAAATGGCCATTGTTTTAGATGCCGATAATATAATGGCACCCCAAACCATGGTAAAAATGGCGTGCAAGTATGGCGAAGGTTATCATGCAATTCAAGGACACCGATGTGCGAAGAATAAGAACACTCAATTTGCATATTTAGACGCCATTAGCGAAGAAGTTAACAACCATATTTATTGTAAAGGCCCATCTGCAGTTGGTTTATCGTCGAGATTGGTAGGCTCTGGAATGGCATTCGATTACAGCTTATTCAAACGTTTGATCCGCACCATTAATGCCGTTGGAGGATTTGACAAAGAGTTGGAAATGAAATTAATCCAAGAAGGAGTGGTGATTCAATATTTGGATTCAGCTTTAATTTATGATGAAAAAGTGAGCAAGTCGGAAGTTTTTGAAAAGCAAAGAACCAGATGGATCAGCGCTCAATATCATTTTATGATGCGCATAATGCCAGGGGCTTGTATTGAATTATTTAAAGGCAATCTCGACTATTTCTACAAAGCTCTTCAGTTGACTTTACCTCCAAGATTGTTGCTGCCGGGAGTTTTGCTTATAGGAAGTATTGTGCTTCAGGTTTTCGAGGTTTCGGTACTAGCCAATGTTTGGACCGCCATGTTTATTGGAAATGTGATTGCATATTCATTAGCAATCCCAAATAAATTCTGGAATAAAAAACTCTGGTTCGGATTCCTCGCATTGCCAAAAGCATTTTTTATCACCATAAAAGCAGTTCTCAATTCAAGTGGTGCAAACGAAAAATTTATTCATACGCCACACACGGCAATTAACTCAGGAGATCTAGAATAATGGAAATAGTAAAAAAAATAAAGTCGACACCATTTTTAAAGAAAATTGCATTGTGGATGTTACAACCAGCATATCGTCCGCGACCACGATGGTGGGTTAAAACGTTTTGGAATTCTCTCGTGCATTCTAAAGGGAGGCACGCCTTTATAAGCGATAGTGCTAGAATGGATGTGTTTCCCTATAATAAATTCTCCTTGGGCAAATACGCAACTATCGAAGATTTTTCGTGTGTTAACAATGCAATGGGAGATGTGGTGATTGGTTCGAAGAGCAGAATAGGAATTGGTAATACAGTTATTGGACCTGTAACAATAGGCGAAAACATCAGCATTGCGCAAAATGTTGTGATCAGCGGACTTAATCATGGCTATGAAGATATAAGAGTTCCACCCGGCGAACAGCCATGTTCTACCAAAGAAATTGTAATTGAAAATGATTGTTGGATTGCGGCAAACGTGGTGATTGTAGCAGGAGTTAAAATAGGACGTCATTGTGTTGTTGCCGCTGGTAGTGTGGTTACCAAAAGTGTTCCGGCATTTTCAGTTGTTGCTGGAAACCCGGCAAGGGTGATTAAAAAATACAATCCAGATAAGGAAAAGTGGGAATGTGTTTCAGAAATGAGAAATATAAAGCAAAAAAGATGGGACAATTTAGCATCATAGTTACTGGCATTCAGCAATGGGATATTGAAATTGAGAGTAATTGTAAAAATATTGCACTCGAGTTTTCGAAGACACATCGGGTATTATATGTTAATCCCGCGTTAGACAGAATTACTTCACTTAGGGGTTCTGGCGATGAAAAAGTCCAAAAACGAATCAGAGTAATTGACGGTGAAGTCTCTGCTTTGGAAAGAATCAATAAAAATCTTTGGGTTTTTACACCACCAATTTTATTGGCATCTACCAATTGGTTGCCAGAAAGTATGTTTAGAAAATGGAACGAAATAAATAGTAGGCGTTTTGCAAAATCGATTTGGGCACCCATAATTAAACTTCATTTTATCGAGTATTACCTCTTTACCGACAGTGATATGTTTAGGAGTAAATTCCTCAAAAAGCTACTTAAACCCATTACATTTATTTATTACACAAGGGATAATTTAATGACGGTTTCATATTGGGCAAAGCACGGAGAAGTAATGGAACCCGAAATAATTAAAAGTGCCGATGTGGTTGTTGCAAACTCACCGCATCTAGCTCAGTTGGCAAAACAGCACAACGAGCATTCGTATTATGTTGGGCAAGGTTGCGATTGCGATAGTTTTAGAAAGGAGAACATTACCGATGGTATTCCTTTAGAATTAACCAAGCTAAAAGGGCCGGTAATTGGCTACACAGGCTTACTTACAACTAGAAGATTGGATATCGAATTAATAACAACCATTGCTGTAAGAAGGCCAAAATGGAACGTGGTTTTAATTGGTTCAGAGGAAGAATGTTTTAAATCGAGTAGGCTACATGAATTAAAAAATGTGATTTTTTTAGGTGCTCAACCCCCCGAAACGTTACCTGCTTATATAAAAGGCTTTGATGTTTGCATCAACCCCCAGGTAGTTAACGAGCTTACTAAGGGAAATTATCCTCGGAAAATTGATGAGTATTTGGCAGCAGGAAAACCCACGGTAGCAATTTATACGCCAACGATGGAGGTGTTTAGAGGTTATTGTTATTTGGCCAATTCGGCAAACGAATTTATTGAACCAATAGAGGATGCTGTGATGACGGACTCCTTAGCGCTGCAGGACGAAAGAAGTGCTTTTGCCAAAACGCATACTTGGGAAGAAAATGTTTCTCAAATATGGAAAGCATTAGAGGAAAGTAAAAAACTTAAAAAAGTTGTAGGATGAATTATACTGAGATTGTTTTTTGGTCGCTATTGTTTTTGGTGTTCTACACCTACTTAGGATATGGCTTGGTGCTGATGGTAATGGTGAAAATTAAAAATGCTTTTAGCGAACCAGATAAAATTACCACTGATTTATTTGAACCCAATGTTACCATGATGGTGGCAGCTTACAACGAGCAGGACGTAATAGAGCAAAAAGTAAATAATATGCTTGCGTTAGATTACCCTCAGAATAAACTTCAATTGCTTTTTGTTTCCGATGGTTCTTACGATGGTACACCAGATATTTTAAGAAGTTTTAAGGAAGTTACCGTGTTGCACGAAGAAAAAAGACTCGGGAAAACGGCAGCGATCAACAGAGGTATGAAGGCCGTAAAGCATTCCATCATTATTTTTTCTGATGCCAATGCAATGCTCAACAAAGATGCGGTAAAGGAAATTGTAAAACATTACATAAACCCAGTAGTTGGTTGTGTGGCTGGAGAAAAACGAGTTGACAAAAATGGTGATGGCGGGGTAAGTGGGGCAGGAGAAGGGCTTTATTGGAAATATGAATCGTTGTTAAAAAAATTAGATTCGAATCTTAATACTGCCGTTGGCGCAGCAGGTGAATTGTTTTCAATCAGAAAAAAACTGTATCAGCATGTCGAAACCGATACCATTCTAGACGATTTTATGATCTCTATGCGAATTGCAAAGCGGGGCTACAAAATAGCATACGAGCCCAAAGCATATGCAACAGAGTCGGCTTCGGTTTCTATAAAAGAAGAGATGAAGAGAAAAATAAGAATCAGTGCCGGTGGAATGCAAAGCATAATTCGATTGCTTCCATTTTTAAATTTTTTCACTTTCGGTTTGCTGTCGTTTCAATATATATCGCATCGAGTATTGCGTTGGACAGTTTCACCTATTGCGCTGATCTGTTTAGTTCCGCTAAGTTTTCTGCTTATGATCCAAGAAAACACTGCGATCTACTCCATCTTATTTTATGCTCAGATGCTTTTGTATGTACTCGCGTTTTTTGGTTGGTATCGCAATGAAAAGCAAAACCGAATTAAAATATTCTTTATCCCGTTCTATTTTTTCTTTATGAATCTGTGTGTATTCCTCGGGTTCTTTAGATTCATAAACGGAAATCAGTCGGTATTATGGGATAAGGCCAAAAGAATTTAATGTTTGAATTGTTGCATTCTACCGGTTAAACAAGGTAGGAATGTAGGCAAAAATGCAACTCACATACCAAATCGACCCATTGGTCTAAATGTGTAAACATGCCAATTGAAGTTACGTAATTCTTATAACAAACATTGGAAGTATTTATACTCAGTCAGAGGCGATTGAGGAGGAGTTAAACTGAAAAACAAACGATTATGAAAATACACAAACTACCCTTAATATTTATAGTAGACGACGATTCGTTCTTTACCGAATTGGTACGAATGAAACTAGAAGATAAGCACTATAGTCGTTTGGAAACATACGCCTCGGGAGAGGAATGTATAAGAAACATGTCTCATTCGCCTGATATTATTTTTCTTGATCATGAAATGGTAGGAGGAATGAATGGCATAGAAACTTTAAGGGCCATTAAAAAAATTAAGAAATCAACAGAAGTTATTTTCTTAACTGGTCAGGAGGATCCTCAAGTTGCACGCAACGCACTCAAATATGGGGCTTACGACTATGTTGTTAAAAACGAATCTGTATTGAATAGGCTTACTTTTCTGCTTCCTAGTTTAAGGAAATACATGGATGCCAAAAACAGTACTAGAGATTGGGAAAAAGGAAAAAAGTGGGCTGTAGGTTTGGTGGTTTGCATTACAATATTTGTAACGCTAATGACCCAGGATTTTGTAATGGACATGTTGAGTAAATAGGAGATGGCTATGAAAAACTTTTCTATTAATACAAAGATAGTCATGCTTTTTATGGCAATATCTGCGGCTACGCTGCTATTTGCATCTATTCTTTTCGTTTCATACGACATCATTACTTATCGAGAACAAGTAAAAAAACAGCTAAAACTCACCGCTCATATTATTTCAGAAAACAACAGTGCTGCAATCATTTTTACTGATTATACAGCCGCCAGACTTTCGTTGAACAGTTTGGATGCTACAGAAGATGTTGTTTTTGCTCAAATCGTTTCAAAAGAAAGTAAGCAGTTGGCCATTTTTTTAAGGGATGGATATAAGGTAAGTGGGAACGAAGCAATCGATTTTGAATCAAGAGCTGTTGGGGTAGTTCGAAGTGAAAATTACATGGACATTTATTACGATGTTTCGTTCGACAATGAAATTGTGGGTATGGTGCACATCAGATCCGACCTCTCTATTTTCGATCAACGTATTTGGAATTACATGAAGATTGTATTCATCATCATTCTAATATCTCTACTTATTACTTATTTAATTTCTACGCGACTCCGAAAAATAATTTCTGATCCGATTTTAGAATTGGCTAATTCAACTAAAATGCTGTCGAATAGAAACGACTATTCTGTAAGAATTAAAGTAGATAGGGATGATGAAATAGGAACACTTATAGGAGCATACAACAACATGCTCGATGTGATAGAAACAAGAAATAGCGAGTTGATTACCGCCAAAGAAATAGCGGTTAATTCGGTTAAATCTAAAGACAGGTTTTTTGCAAATATGAGCCATGAAATCAGAACACCAATGAACGCAATCATAGGAATGTCTGGCTTGTTGGTGAATTCTAAGCTAACTGTAAAAGAAAAATCTTACCTCGATATTATCCGAACTTCGTCCTCAAACCTCTTGGTAATAATCAACGATATTCTCGACTTTTCTAAAATGGAATCGGGAGAAATGTCGTTTGAAAACATAGGCTTTCAAAGCGACAAAGAAATCAAATCGGTGATAGCAGGCTTAACTTTTAAAGCCCAAGAAAAAGAATTGTTGTTAAAATGTGAATTGCAGGCCGAATTAAAAGATTTGATTCTTTTAGGCGACCCTGTCCGACTCAATCAGATTTTAATAAACCTTACCAGCAACGCCATCAAATTTACTGCTAACGGAACCGTGAAAATATTGGGAAATATTATTGAACGAAGTAAAGGAATGGTTACCGTAAGGTTTGAAGTAGAAGATTCGGGCTGCGGAATTTCTAAAAAGAACCTCGACAATATTTTTAGCAGCTTCAAACAGGCCAACTCGAAAGTATATAGATTATTTGGTGGCACTGGATTGGGATTATCGATTTGTAAAAACTTGGTTGAACTTCAGGGTGGAAAAATTTATGCCAACAGTGTAGAAAATGTGGGGTCTGTGTTTTCGTTCGAACTTTCTTATAGAATAGGAGAGGTAGAAGATTTAGAAGCCGAGATAGATAGGGATTCTATAAAGGAAGGGAACCTGCTTCAAGGTAAAAAAGTTTTGGTGGTAGAAGACAATGCTTACAACAGAATTTTGGCTGTGGAGGTTTTAAAAACTTGGGATATTATTGCTACCACCGCAAACGATGGCAAGGAAGCGTTGGAAATATTGAAATCGGAAAAAATTGATCTGATTTTAATGGACATGGAAATGCCCAATCTCAACGGAGTAGAAACAACTTTTATCATTAGAAATGAGATGAAAGATTTGCTGGGAGAAATCCCAATTATTGCACTAACAGCAAATGCGTTGTTGGGGTTTGATAAAGAATGCAAAGCTGCAGGAATGAACGATTATATCTCTAAGCCGTTCGATCTGGATATTTTGTTTCATAAAATGTCGCGATTGCTTAAAGTGAAATCAGAAAAAAATGAAAATATGGATGATAAGAAAAGTGATGAATTGTTTGGAGGAAATTTACAAGTAGGCAATACTCAAAAGAAGAATAAACAGCAGTATGTAGACTTCTCTAAACTGAGAACGATGACAAGAAACAACACGCCCATCTTTTTGAAAATGCTGAAGAAACTGGAAGAGGTAACACCATTAAACTTAGAAGAAATTAATGGCTATATGGAGAACGAGAATTTGGAGAAAGTAGCTCAGATAGCTCATCGGATGAAACCTGCAATGGCTTCTTTCGGTAATGAAGAAGTGGATAGGTTGGTGTTGTTTTTAGAAGAATGTGATAAGGAAGAATTAGAGATATTAGACATTTTAGGTAACATGGAAAAATTAAACAGCGAGGTAAATAATGCCTATCTCGAATTAAAAGAAGAGATTGAATGGTTTAACAACATGGCCATTTAATGATTAAAATGAGGCTGAAAAACATATTACAATATTTTAATGATTCGGATGAAGCGCTTTTATCCAAAAGCAACACTTCGGAAATAAGCGATTATGCTCAAGAAAAAACGGTAAAGTACTTCCGTAACTTCAAGAATATTGTTGCTGTTAAAACCGATAAATTACTGGTTGCTTTATTGCTTTTTCAATGGGTTTTTGGGTTGCTTCTTGCGTTGGCAGTTTTGCCTGAATCGTGGCTCACTAAAAATTACGCAGAAGCAACTTACATTTGGATCAGTATTTACATTGGAGCTGTAATTATTGGAGTTCCCGTTTATTTCGGACTTAAATATTCGGGAGAAAAAATAACGAGGAACTTTCTTACAACAACAATTATTCTTTGCCCGATCTTGTTAATTCATCTGACAGGTGGTGGAACGGCCACTTACTTTTTTCTGTTTGGTTCAATGGCGTGTCTGTCTTTTTATAAAGAGTGGCGTGTTATTATATTGGCACTTGCGGTAGTTGCAATCGATTATGTTTTGTGTTTAATCTTTTGGCCTCAATCTGTTTTAGGCTTGTATGCTGTGGCGGGTTTAAGTTGGATAGACCACACCTCAGTGATTTTATTAGAAGCTGCATTCTTAATTTATGTGAGTATTAAAAGTAAACACGAACTGTTCTATAAAGCGCTGTCTAGCGCAATTATAAAAGATCAGTTGACAACAATTAAGGTAAAGAAAAGTGATTTGTATGAAAGTAATAGAACTTTAGAAACAGCATCTATTTTATTTAGAAAAGCCCAAGAAGGCCAAGAAGAAATTAATGCAAGGCTCACAAAAAGATCAGTAGAATTAAGAGAACGGAATAAGGAAATTGAAGAATCTAGAAACGAGATAAAGAAACATGTTGAAAGGTTAAAACTAGCAGATAAATATAAGAATGAATTTCTTACCAATATGTCGCACGAGTTAAGAACACCGTTAAACAGTATTTTAATATTGTCTCAGCTCCTTCAGAAAAACAACTTTAAAAACCTTTCTGATAAAGATATTGAGTTCGCCACAGTAATAGAAAAATCGGGGAAAAACTTATTGTTGTTGATAGAGGATGTGTTAGATCTGGCGAAAATTGAAGCGGGAAAAATGAAAGCTAAATCTGCAAAGCTTGAAATAGGAAATATAGTTGACTATTTAAGTGCTGAATACAAGGACTCATTCGATAAATTGGGAATCATGTTTGACTGTTCGTTATACGAAGAAATTAACTTCAGTTTGGAAAGCGACGAGAAATTGCTTCAACGGATTCTTAAATACTTAGTGTCTAATGCGTTGAAGTTTACCGATATAGGAGGGGAAGTGAGCGTTAGTATCTCCATGTTAGATAACAAGGAAATAAAATTACTAGAGGATGAAAAACGAGGCACGCCGTTAAATGTAATCATGTTTATAGTACAAGACTCTGGTGTGGGAATAGCCAATGAGGACCTCAACATAATTTTTGATGAGTTTATTCAACTTGATGGCACACTTACCCGTAAACATGGCGGAACGGGGTTGGGGCTTACGCTAGCGGAAAAATTAAGCGCCATTTTAGGTGGAGAGATTTTAGTAAGCAGTGAAGAAGGCAAGGGGAGTGTGTTTAGTCTGATTCTTCCTGAGAATTTTCAAAAGAATCTTCAACATGTTTCAACAAAGAGTTTAAAGAACAAAACATATATAAATTAAGAAATGGATAATCTATCAGGTGTAAAAATATTAATTGTAGACGACGAAGAGTTTAATGTATTCATCTTAGAAAATGTTTTGGAACTCGAGCAAGCCAAAGTAGCTTCTGTTAAAGATGGCATGCTTGCCTTAAAACACTTAGAAGCCGATAGTAGTTATGATGTTATACTTACCGATATTATGATGCCTAACTTAGATGGGTACGAATTAATTAAAGCTATACAAGCGTCGGAGCAATTTAGTAAGATTCCTATAATTGCCGTTTCTGCAAACGCTGTTGGCGACGAAGCAGACAAATGCAAAGCCTTAGGAGCGGTAGATTACATCCACAAGCCCATTGATATAGAAAAACTCATTGAAATGATTAAACATCATTTAACTATAACGTCGTCTTCGTAATTAATTTATCATGCTGCTCAATTTTTTTGCCGTAACCTGAAGGAACACTGCAAAAAAAAACATTCAACCTTACCGAAAATACTTTTTTTCACCATCCTTAAGGTTGGAGAAAAAAAAGAAATAAAGGATGCATGTTTTAAAGGATGTGTTTATGTCGTTTTGTTCTAGGGTTTTTGTTCTGTAAATTCTATAACGAAATCCTTTATTTCCCTCATTTATTTTTCACCGCAACCTGAAGGATCCGGTGAAAGTCCTTCAATCTTAGCGATAATGCTTTTTTTACTTCATTATTCAGGTTGAAGAAAAAAAGTTGGAAAAGCCTATAGTTGTTTTATCCAACTCATTTGGTAGCGTAACTATAATAGGAGGGGTGTTCGTATTGACAACCTTTTTCGTTTGATCCTAAACTTCTTAGAAATATGGCTGAAAAAAGCTTGCGATTTTATCTAGAGGCTAGTGCATAAAAAAACCTGATGAAAAATCATCAGGTTTTAGTTGGCGGAGCGGACGGGACTCGAACCCGCGACCCCCTGCGTGACAGGCAGGTATTCTAACCAACTGAACTACCGCTCCAATTGAGAAGTGCAAATTTAAACGAATTCTTCACAGTCACAAGAGGTAAATGAAATATAATTCAAAAAACTTTTAGCAAGAGATTTTGTAAAACCCTAACCACCTGAAAACCTAGGTAAATACAAGTACAAGCGTGAAGTAATGATAAATCAATTCATTGTTATCATATATAGCTCTATCGTCATTAAAGATGTTTTTGATGCCTCTAGCATATCTAAATTCAGGAGAAACAGTAATGTATTTCAACTTTAGATCTGTTCCAATGCCAAAATCAATCGATCTCGCTTTAGTAGAGTTTAAGGCTTCGAACTTTTTAGAATCCGATAATAACGGAAAACTAAAATTGGGGCCTATTAGCACATACGGCCTTTTTTTTCTTTTGGCTTTTTTACAATGAAGTAACCATTAATTCATAATGTATTGGATTAGTGCGAAAAGCTTCTTCGGATTGATCGATGTTTGGGAATGTTACGTTACCAGTATTAAATGACATATCCAATCTAGGGCTTAATGAAAGAAAAGAAGTAAACTCGTAATTGGCCAAAATACCCATTCTAAACCCCATACCATTATCAGTAGAAACGTCGCGACCAGAGAAATCAATTTGAGAATAATTGGCACCCAAATCGAAACCGAATTTTAATTTTCTGTCGGCATATTCTGCGGAATCAATCAGAGATAAACTATCACTTTGAGTAAAGCCATTAAAGCTAAGTATGCCAAGGAAAAATACCAAAAGGCCAGAGACTTTGATACAGAAATATTTTATTAGTAAAGTGTTATGGTTTTGTGCTTGAACGAGAGCTACTTGAAAATATTGTTTTATTTTTTGATAATATTCCAAACAAACAAATTACATTTGCCTCCACTTTGGTTCCACGATGTGGAATAATAGGGAATCCTGTTAAAATCAGGAGCAATCCCCGTTGCTGTAAGCTCACAAGGAGTTTCGACAATCTTGCCACTGTCTGTTTAAACGGATGGGAAGGCGTCGGAGCAGAGCAAGCCAGAAGACCTGCCAAGGTAATATAGGTTCGTAGCTTTCGGGAGAAAGGAGATGGATACCAAGTCATAAATTAATGGCTGAATACCCATCTTGTTCTCTTCCTACAGCACGATTTTTTTAACCGTTCCGGGTGTGGAACAAATTTTTATTTAATGAAACTAAACAAACAATTTATTGCTGGTTTAATAGGTCTAGCAATGTCTACAACTTTGGCATATGGTCAAGGAATAGTAGTAGAAGAAGTAATAATAATTAACGGAGGAGTCTTTGAATACGAACCATGTACATGTATTGATTACGTTACCATGTCGTCTCTAATAACAGAAACGAGAGAAGTAACTGTGTTTGATACAATCTATGTGCAGTCGGCTAACTCTGTAATTACAGATGCCATGGGCGAATTCGCTTATGCTGCAGCTTCAGATTCGTTAGTAATGTACGATCTAAGCGATTATTCTAGAGTTAACGCAATTAAAATTGCTGGTATTCAAAGAATGGCAATTTATGGAGGTAACCTAATTGTAACTAAAGGCTACGGATCGTTCGAAGATTATGTTGAGGTGTACGATAAAAGGGATCTATCTTTATTAAAAGTACTCTCTACTGTTTCTGATGAAGCTAAGGATATCTTAGTTGTAGGTGATACAGGGTATGTAAGTGTACCTGGTAACTGGATGGCTACTGCTGGTAAACTTGCAATTATAGATTTAACTACCATGGAACTGGTTAGAGAGGAAACTTTAGATACTAACTATGCAGGTATTGGAAGTTTACTTTTAGGCGGTGACAAAATTTATACTATTAATTCAAAAGCTTGGAACAAGGATGGTACTATTGGAACGTTTGACATAGCTTCTGGAACAATGGATAGTGTTTCATTATTGGATGCTAAAATAACTGGCGGTTTAATGGTGAAAGACGATCTTATCTACACTACAATAGAAGGCGTACTTGGAACTATAAGTACTACAGATATGATGATAAGTACTGATGTATTAATTAATAAGCCGCTTTCGGGTTCTGTACTTGACACATCAGCCAATTTGATATGGGCAACAGAAACAGATTTCTCCTCTTATGGAAAAGTAGTAGCGTTCGATTTAAGTGGACAAGGACATGCGTCTTGGGATGTTGGTATTTCGGTTGAAGGACTTGCGTTGGTATATGGTTTTTCTGATGTTGGAATTGCAGACAGAAGTAAAGGCGACTTAGGGGTTTCTCCAAATCCTGCGAGAGATCATGTAAACATTCGTTCAAGTGTTTCTAAAGGAAGCTATCAGGTTACCGACATTTTAGGTAAAGTGGTATTGAGTGGACAAAACAACAAATCAAATTTCAGATTAGACGTATCTGAATTGAAAGCTGGCGTTTATTTTATCAATGTTTCTGATAAAAGCACCACAGCTACACGACGATTGATTAAACAATAATGAACGAGGGAGCCTTCGGGCTCCCAAAATTCTCTAGTTATGAAATCATTCTTTATTCTTTCATTTCTATTTAGCTCCGCAAGTTTATTTGCGCAATACGCACCGTCGGCTTTTGAAGATGGTACTACTGCGATGCACAAAGATTCGAGCGATTTTGTTGCGTGGGCAACAGGTTGTACGGTAGAAAGGGGCTATCAAGACATTAGCGATATTAGTTTAGGGTTAGCCACAACTGGTATAGCAGATAATGGGATTGGTGCACCGATGTCGGTAGGAGTAGTTAGCTTAGGCGATGGAGGAACGGCAATTTTAACCTTTGATGGTTTAATTACAAATGGCCCTGGAACAGATTTCGCAGTATTCGAAAACAGTTTTGATGATTTGTTTTTAGAATTGGCTGTTGTTGAGGTTAGCTCTGATGGAGTTAATTACTTTAGATTCGATGCCGTTTCGATGGCGGATACAAATGAACAGGTTGGCACTTTCGATAATTCAGACGCAACTTCCTTTTACAATTTGGCTGGCAAATACCGAGCTGGCTTCGGAACTCCATTTGATTTAGATGAACTGGATGGCATAGCAGGTTTAAATGTAGACAGCATTGGTTACGTTAAAATTATTGATGTAATTGGTAGTATCAATCCGCTATATGCCACATACGATTCGGAAGGAAATGCAATCAACGATCCGTGGCCTACACCTTTCGATCAGGGAGGATTCGATTTAGATGCTGTTGGCGTAATTCATTTTGGATTGGTAGGAATTAAAGAAGAGAAATTAAGACAGATCAACGTATTTCCTAATCCCGTAAACTTCAATTTAAACATTCAGTTGAGTGATAATTCGGGCAATCAGGTTGTTTATGAAATCTATAATACCTCCGGACAAAAAGTAAAAAAGGGGAGTAGTCGCTTAGTAAATAGTCGATCTAAAATAGAAGTAAATGATCTTGATGGTGGTATTTACTTCTTAAAAGCAACCACCTCAAAAGGAACTTTCCAGACCACTTTTGTAAAAAAGAAAATAAGATAGGATTTGAAAAACAATCTTAAAATAGCTGGGTTAGTTCTGCTCTTAATTATGAGTGGAGGATTTGCTGTTGCTCAAACTGAGCAATCTGATACAATTGTTTCGCTCCCAATATTTATTGTGGAAGGTCAAAAAGGATTTAAGTCTTCTAAGATTGATTCGTTAACATTAGAGGAAAAACAGTTTGAATCGCTTGCCGAAATTTTAGCATTTCATTCGCCCATCTTTATTAAAAACTACGGCAAAGGTTCGTTGGCCTTAACTTCATTTAGAGGAGCCAGTTCTCGGCATACCAAAATCCTTTGGAATAATTTCAACATCAATTCAGTTGGTTTAGGCGTTACCGATCTTTCGTTAGTGCCTGCTGGTTTAATGGAAGATGTTGATATTGCTTATGGCGGTGGAAGCCTTGCAAATGGTAGTGGAGGCCTTGGAGGAAGCGTTTTGCTCAACAATAAATCGAGTTGGGACGAAGGTTATGATGTAAAGTACAACGTCTTTTATGGTTCGTTTTCTGACGCTCGGCAAAATTTGAATATATCATACGGAAACAGTAAAATTCAAGGAAGCACCAAAGTGATTACTAGTAACTCTAAAAACGATTTTTCTTATTTAAACATTACAAAGCAAGACACGCCTACGGAAAACCAAGTGAACGGTAGATTGGATATGTTTCATTTTATGCAAGACGTTTATTACAAACCCAATAAAAAACACACATTTCAATTGAGTTTTTGGGGTTTGCAAAACGTCCGTCAAATTCCACCAACATTGTACTCTATAGAGAGTGCAACACTGCTTAATGCTTCTAATAGGGGATTTGTAGAATGGAAGCACTTCAATAACCCTACAAGTTTTATTGAATTGAAGTCGGGTTATTCTTACGATTATGTTAATTATTATGGTGATACGCTAACAAACATCGACACCAAAAATTTGGGCCAGTTTTGGGAATCACAATTTAAATGGAACAAACAACTACCGAAAAAGATCTATTTAAAAACAGGAGTAGAGTACCGAATGGAATTCTCGTTATCAGATTCTTATCAAGAAGGTACATTTTCTAGCATGAGATCGGAAGCGATGAAAACTCGGAACGTAGGGAATGCCTTTGCCGATGTAAGTATAAAATCGTTGAAGAATTTCACTTTCAATGTGCATGCACGTCAACAGTTTGTAGACAATGAAGTCTCGCCATTTATATATTCGGGAAGCGTGGAGGCCAACGTTATTAAAGACCAAAAAATGAATTGGAAAGCGAGCTTTGTTCAGAATTACAACTTGCCAAGTATGTGCGATTTGTATTGGCAGCAAGGCGGAGATTCTAACTTAGTTGCCGAGGAAGGCTGGATGGCTGAAACCGGATTGTCTTCTCATTTTAATATTACAGATGATTTTGAATTGGAAACAGAAGCAACAGGTTATGTATCTAGAATTGAGAATTGGATTCAGTGGACACCAACTGGTTATTTTTGGTCGGCCGAAAACTTAAAGGAAGTTTACCGGAGAGGGTTTGAATTATCGGCACATGGAAAAATGCAATTCAATAAAATAAAGATTGAGGCCAAAAGTATTTATAGCTTTGTAAAAGCGACCAACGAAATAGGAATAGCAGATGCAGATTCGTCGGTTGGAAAACAATTAATATATGTGCCACTTCACAACGTTCAATCGTTTCTCCGAATCAGATTTAAAAAAATGAGCCTTACCTACGAAAATTCGTATACTGGCAAAAGGTACGTATATACCGACAACACTGGTTACATGCCTGCATACACAATTGGTAATTTAGTAATTGGTAATTTGTTCGAATTAAAAAAGATGGATCTCAATTTTAAAATTAGAGTTTACAATATTTGGAACAGGCAATTTCAAGCTATTCAAAACAGACCTATGCCGGGAAGGTATTATGGTGTGTCGTTAGGAGTTAAATTTGGCAAGACAAAAAAAACTGTTAGCAAATGAGCAAGGTGGCTGCATTTATATCGTTGATTATACTGGTTCTGGGAGCTTGTACAAAAGAAGACGGGATTGGTGCGATTACCAACGAAACAGAGTACACCGAATTGCAAGCCGAAACGAAAACCGTTTTTGTAATTAACGAAGGCAATTTTCAATGGGGCAACAGTTCAATCACCTACTATAATATAGATAGCTCAATAGCATCCCAAAATGTTTTTGAAGAAGTTAATGGAACTGGGCTAGGTGATGTAGCGCAAAGCATGGTAATTCACAATGAGAAAGGCTACATAGTAGTTGACAATTCGAGCAAAATAGAAGTAGTAGACATCAAAACATTCGAATCTGTGGGAACCATTAATGGTTTGGTAGCTCCTCGTTACATTCAAATTATTAACGACAACAAAGCGTATGTAACCGATATCTATGCCGATTATATTTCAATTTTTGATCCCGAATCGATGGTTGTAACTGGTCAGGTTGATATAATGGGACATACAGAAGCAATGGTTTTAGTAAACGACAAAGTGTACATTACTAATTCAGATACATCAAGCGTATACGGTAATAGAGTGTACGTGGTGGATGCGAACACCGATGAGGAAATAACGAATTTTGAAGTAGCAAAAAGTCCCAATAGTGCGGTGCTTGATGCAAACGGTAAAGTGTGGGTGCTATCTAGTGGAGGTTATGAAAAAGAAATTCCTGAATTAATTCAGATTGACCCGTCTGACAACAGCATCATTCAAACCTTTGCCTTTCCATCGTTAGCAGATTCGCCCAATAAATTAAAGATTAACGGAACAGGGGATACTTTGTATTATTTGAATGGAGGTGTGTTTAATATGTCTATTTACAATGCAATTTTACCCGCCACAGAATTTATAGATGGAGATGGACATCTTTTTTACGGATTGGGCGTAGACCCCAACGGTGGCGACATTTATGTGGCCGATGCAATAGATTATGTACAAAAAGGAAGGGTGTATACCTATGGGAGTTCTAGTGGAACTTTAATAAATTCATTCGCATCAGGAATTATTCCTGGCGACTTTGCCTTTAGGTAGGTATGGTCTTAGAAAATTTAGTAATTTTAATACCAAATAAATCACATCAAAAAATGAAAAACGAATCAATGAACTTGCGCAATGTCCTTATAGGAGCGTTTATCTTAGTAGTTGCATTTAGCAGGTTGTTAGATCACCCTTGGAACTTTACACCAGTTGCAGCCATGGCATTATTTGGTGGAGCATATTTAATGAACAAAACAATGGCTTACTTGTTACCTCTTGCTGCATTGCTATTAAGCGACGTTACTATTGAAGTGGCTCATCAATTAGGATACTTTGCACACGGCGGATTTTACGGAAGCATGTGGGCAGTTTATTTAGGCTTTGCTCTAATCGTATTTTTAGGTTCTAAAGTTGGTAAAGAAATTAAACCACACACAGTTTTGGGTGGTGCTTTAGCTGGATCGATTTCGTTCTTCGTTATCACAAACTTTGCTACTTGGTTGGGCGGCACAATGTACCCAATGTCGATAGAAGGATTGGTTGCTTGTTATACTGCAGGTGTTCCTTTCTTCAGACACACCATGTTAGGAGATTTAGTTTACGCTATAGCTTTCTTCGGAGCATTTGAATTGATGAAATATAAATTCCCTGTTTTAGTGAAAGTTAGAGTTAGAAAATAATTCGACAAACACATTAATACAAAGAGTCTCGTACCGATAGCTATCGGTACAAGGCTCTTTTTTTTGCCTATGAAACCAAAAGCATTATTTAATTGGAGTGGGGGAAAAGACAGTTCGTTTTGTCTACACCGACTTTTACAATCGGAAGAGTTTGAAATAACCACGCTCTTAACAAGCGTTAACGCACACTTTAACCGCATTTCCATGCATGGCGTTCGGGTTGACTTATTGGAGCAGCAGGCGGCAAGTTTAGGCTTGCCTTTGCAAAAGCTAGAGCTTCCCGAAACTCCTACCATGAAAGAGTACGAGGAAATAATGACTAAGGAGCTGAATGTAATTAAAGCTACCGGGGTAACGCATTCCATCTTTGGCGACATCTTTTTAGAAGATTTGAAAGTGTACCGCGAAAAGCAATTGAAAAATATTGGCCTACAAGCTGTTTTTCCGCTTTGGAAAATCCCAACAGATCAATTGATAAGGGAGTTTCTCGATTTAGGATTTAAAGCTGTAATTGTGTGTCACAACAGCAAGTACATGGACGAAAGTTTCTCTGGCCGGTTAATCGATCACCAATTCCTTAAAGACTTACCAGACGGAGTAGACCCTTGTGGGGAGAATGGAGAATTCCATTCATTTGTGTACGACGGCCCAATTTTTAAAGAACCAATAAAATTTGAAATAGGCGAGAAGGTCTATAAAGAATACGATCAACCCAAACCTACTAAGGACGAAAAAGCAGACAAGGACTCTTACCATTGCAACACCGATTCCGAAGTCAAATACGGATTCTGGTTTTGCGATTTGATAGGAGTATAATCTGATTTTTTTGTTTCTTGAGTTATTATGCGAATACTACTAGCTCTATTTATTCTTCTGCCAATATTTTCAATTGCTCAATCAAATAAGATTGAGTCTATTCTAAATAAAAAAGTTGATCTCATTGATCAGATAGATACTAGCAATGGGGAGCAAATTCTATATTTCCCTACAAAATTTGCTTCACCATACCTTGTTAACCCAAACGAATTAGTACAACTAGATAGCCTTGTTATTTTAAAAGTAGAACTTGTATTTACCACTTTTAAAGATGAGATGTCGTTTAACCAAATTAGGCTCAACAGAAAAAGGTTAAATAATTTAGAGACAGCATACCCTGATATTTTTAATAAGAAACTGATAACTTGGAAACTGACAGGGCAAACAGGCTGTAGTACACCAGAAGCGGGGCACTCCTTTTTTCATGGCTTTGCAATTCATTATAGACTTCCTCAAACTTCCGAGTCGACAACATTGGAGGTGAATTATTTGAAAAGAGTAAAGACGGAATTGAGTAAAAAAAAGCGATAAAAAAGTAAAAGACAGTATTCGGAATAGGGCTAGAGCTAAAACTAAAGCTAAAGTGGAAAAGGAAAGAACAAGTCTCGGCTCTGATTTAGATTTTGCAGATCGAACAGTTTTAAATGTTTTTGAAAGAAATAAGCACTGGGATCAAATGTTGCTAGTTGCCGATATTACTGGAAGCATGTCGGAATATTCGGCGCAAATAATTCTTTGGGAAAATTCAATCAAGGATAAAAAAAAAGTAAATCAGTTTGTCTTTTTTAACGACGGCGATAACATGTCGGATCGAATGAAAGAGATTGGAGAAACAGGAGGTATTTATCATCTAAGCGGAGATTCAACCGAGTTCTTAACTGAAACCATTTCGGAAGCGATGGAAATGGGCTGCGGAGGCGATTTACCCGAAAATGATATTGAGGCTATTATTAAAGGAATGGACAGTTGCACAACCTATGAGCACATAGTTTTAATAGCCGATAACATGTCGAACATGAGAGATTTGTCTTTGATTGAGCAAATAGGCAAACCTGTTAAAGTAATTATTTGTGGAGTTGGAGAGGTTATTAATTTTCAGTACTTCAAGCTTGCCATTATCGCCGGAGGCTCCATTCATACAGTCAACGATGACCTTACCAATCTGAGTGTGCTAAACGAAGGAGATGAATTTCAAATAGATTCTACTGTTTACCATCTTAAGAATGGTAGAATCGTGCCTAAGAGATTTCTTTAATTCTGAGAAGTAATAATGTAGCCACCTTTTTTATTACCAATCCATTGTGCTCTAAAATACAGGTAATATTTCTTAGTTTGATATTTGTGAGAAATTGAATACGAGCAATTTATTTATTTGCATGTTTAGGTATGTTTTAGTTGTATCGTAAATACAATTAAGCAATAATACATTTAGACCAACAAGAGAATAGATAGATCTTTGTCATAATTTTGATCTAAGTCACAATATCAATAAGCAATAAATATTTCCCATCAGTTGAAGAAGTTTCTATTTTTATGCATGCTGTTAGGCGGCTTCATTAATTCCTATGGTCAAATTATAACGATTACGGAAAAGGAAGCCAACGAGCCGTTGGAGCTCGTTACGCTGCTAAGTGAAAGCCCCAAAATCTATGTTGCAACCAATGCCAAAGGGCAAGCCGATTTGTCTGGATTTACGGATTCAGAAAAAATAGCAATTCAAACATTTGGTCATAAAATTGTTGTGAAAAGCTATGCCCAACTAAAGGCCGATAATTTTAAAGTGGCACTATAATGGGCCAATTTGAATTTGGACGAGATCGTAATATCGGGAGTAAGGTGGAGGCAGAACTCAGGAGATGTACCAATGAAAATAGTATCCATATCAGCTAAAGATGTCGAAATGGGAAACCCGCAAACAGCTGCCGATCTCTTAGGAGTCTCAGGAAAAGTATATATTCAAAAAAGTCAGCAAGGTGGTGGAAGTCCAATGATTAGAGGATTTGCAGCCAATAGATTGCTCTATACTGTAGATAGAGTTAGGATGAACACGGCAATTTTTAGAGGCGGAAATATTCAAAACGTCATCAATCTCGATCCGTTTGCGATGGAAAATACTGAGGTTATATTTGGACCAAGTTCTGTTAATTATGGAAGTGACGCCATTGGTGGAGTTATGAATTTTAAAATCCTTACTCCGCAATTATCTCTTGATGATAAGCTTTTGGTACCAGGAAAGAGCGTTGCTAGATATTCGTCGGCCAGTAATGAGAAAACAGGACATTTTGATGTTAATATCGGCTGGGAAAAATGGGCGTTGCTCACCAGTATTAGTGTGTGGGATTATGACGATTTAAAACAAGGAAGTAATGAGCCTGATGATTATTTGAAAGATTATAATGTACAACGACAAGATGATGTGGATGCGGTAATCACGCAAAACAATCCGTTGTTGCAAATTCCTACAGCATACACTCAAATGAATGCAATGCAGAAAATTCGTTGTAAGCCAAACGAAAAATGGGATTTTCAATACGGATTTCATTATTCGGAAACGTCGCCGTATGGTCGTTACGACAGGCATAATAGAGTTGTAAATGCGTTGCCTGCCTACGCCGAATGGAATTATGGTCCTCAAAAATGGATGATGAATAATTTGAACATCACACATAAAGGCAGTAATAAACTTTACGATCAAATGACGATAAGATTGGCACAGCAATCCTTTTTAGAAAGAAGGATAAGCCGATCTCTTAACAATAACTTGCAGACAACGGGCACAGAAAATGTTGAAGCATATTCTGCCAATATTGATTTTGCTAAAAGTGTTGGTGAAAAACATACCCTTTATTACGGTTTCGAATCTGTATTTAATGATGTAAAATCTAGTGCCGGAACGTTGGATGTTTTAATAAATAAAAGCGAGGCGGGGCCTGCACGATACCCCTATTCTAACTGGACTTCGGTAGCTGATTATGTGAACGACAAATATAAGATCAACGAGAAGTTCTGTATCCAAACGGGCATTCGATATAACTACTTTATATTGAATGCTGATTTTAGTAATAATTTATGTTTTTATCCTTTCACATTCTCCGAAGCAAATATTAGCAACGGACTGGTTGCAGGAAGTGTTGGCGCAGTTTATCGGCGCAATAAAAAATGGGTGTTGAGCGCCAATTTGGGCACAGGATTTCGATCTACAAACGTAGACGACATCGGAAAGGTATTTGATTCTGAGGCTGGTTCGGTAATAGTTCCTAACACAAACTTGAAAGCCGAAAATGCATACAACGTAGATTTTGGTGTAGCCAAAGTTTTTGGAGATGTGTCACAACTTATTATACCATATTGGAAAATGCCATGGTTCGACGAAACTTTCAACTCAACGGCCTAGATAGTATTATGTACAACGGGCAAATGAGCCAAGTGCAGGCCATACAGAATGCTGCGGTTGCGAAAAACGATGGATTGCAATTGGGCATAGAGGCTAAGTTTTCTAAAAGTTTTAGTTTTTCGTCCGACATTAATTTTCAGGTAGGCAAAGAGGAATTAGAAAATGGCACAGTAAGTCCTTCCCGACATGCGGTTCCAACTTTTGGCGTATCGTGATTTAACTACAAGGCCAAAAAAATAAAAGTTCAACTGTATTGCGCGTATCAAGCCGAACGTAAAGCAGAGGATTTAGCAAAAGAGGAGCAAGGCAAAGATGAAATTTATGCTAAAGACAATAATGGAGATAATTATGCGCCCGCGTGGTATACATTAAACCTAAAGGCAACATACGACATCACAAAAAAGCTTAGCGTAAACGCTGGGATAGAAAACATACTAGATAAGCGTTACCGCCCATGCAGTTCTGGCGTTTCCGCCCCCGGAATAAATTTGATTTTATCAGTTCGCTATAAATTTTAGAATCTAAGCTCATTTCGAGGATCTCATTAGAATTCTAATTCAAATAAACCTGAATACTATTAGCAATAAAAGCTCCCATTTTTCGGTATCCCTGTCGATTTGGATGCCCATCAAACCGATAGAAATACCTTCGTTTATCTTCCATCGATTTAAAGTAATCTGTTAGTTCTATGTAATCAATATTGTTGCTAGTAGCCACACTTTTATACATTGAGTCGATTTGGTTTTTAGCAATAGAACTCGAAAATGAAGAATCAATTTTGTGTCCAGTAAAAGCACTGGATGGTAAGTTTATAAATACAACCTTGCTTTTATTTTCGTCGCAAACCTGCTTGATTTTGGCTACGTCGGCATGCATTACCAAAAGCGACTCCTTAGTTTTAACTTCATTTGGATCGTTGTAAATCAAATTTTGATTGGGATATTTTATATAATGATTAAGAAGGCTAGGGTTGAGGTTGCCTGTTTTGAACAGCGTTTTAACCGTGTCGGAATAGGACTCGAATTTGGCCAGGTGGTCTTCGTTAAACGAATTGATTAATTTGATACTACTGGCTTTCCAAACAGGGTTAATTTCAATAGGATTGTTTCCATAAAATAACTTGACGTAATTTTCTGTAGAACTGATAAAAAAAGATTTGGTCATGTGCTTAACGCTAGTCCGATTAGATGCGTTAGACATTGCATCTTTTGTTGACCGATCGGATAGCTGCGAAAGGTCGTTAAGTTGTAAAACGCCAAGTAATACTAAATCTGGTTTTAAAAGAGGAATGGCAATAGCTGCATGCCTCTTGTAATTCTGAGTATTGCCACCTGGTTGCGCACAATTGATTACCTCCACATTGCTATAACCATTCTGTTTCAGCCAGTCTTCCAAAATCATAGGCCAGCTGTTTTCTACGTCAACACCCCATCCATAAGTCCAGCTATCGCCAAAGCATAAAATCCTGAAAGTACTGTCGTGCTTAATTGTACTAACCTCTTTATTTCTTAAACCGATGCTGCTGATGTCTGCATAAAAATCGAATTCAACAGTAGAATAATGCGCACTAGTGTAAGGTTCAAAAATGATTCCCTCAGGTAATTGATTAAGAGATCCTAATAAATGGTTGACGGAAATCAAAATTATAATCATTACAACAGTAACCGACGAAGAGAAGAAAAGCTTGTAACGAGTTGATTTAAATTCCATTTAACGATCATTAAGATGGCAAGGTAACGAAATGACTTTTTAATGCGATCCTTCAGGTTCGATATTAAAAAGAGACAAAAGTGTGTTTTTATAAAACAGGAGAAATAGTCTAATATTTGTTGTTAATTTTTTGCCTCATCCTTCAGGTTGAGGCGAAAAATTATAAAGGCAAAGCCCCCTTCCCAATAATAAACACCACAGGAGTTTCTAAATTGGCCTCCGAAATTTCTTCCTCAATTTTATCGAGCGTAGAAGAGATGCTTTTCTGATTGCTTCGCGACACATTTGAGATGGCCGTAATGTGAATGGTTTCCCCTTCACAAACTTCTTTTAACTTGCTCACCACATTTTTTAGCGCCTTAAAACCCATGTACATGCAAAGGTTGCTACCCGATTTAAGCGTATGCGCCATATCATCGATTTGACTTTGATCATCGTCCAAGCTATAACCCGTGCAAAATAAAATAGACCTCGACTTACTCCTTTCAGTCAATGGAATTTTAAGCAAACCTGCTCCGGCAATTCCAGCAGTAATTCCTGGTACAACTTCAAAATCCAATTCGTGCTTTCTTAAGAACTTAACCTCTTCAACACCACGAGCAAAAATAAAAGGGTCGCCAGATTTTAGGCGAACAACATCGCTGCCTTCGTTGTGGTGCTTTAGCATCAACTCATTTATTTCTTGCTGACGTTGCTCCCTAGGAATAGGATCGCCAGAGCGTGTGCCCACATAAACCTTGCTAGCAGAGTCGGGAACAAACTCCATAATTTCATCAGAAATCAAACTATCGTACAAAATTACATTTGCCTCTTGAAGTAATCTCAATGCCTTCACTGTCAATAAATCTGGATCTCCCGGGCCAGCGCCTACTAAATAAATCATGGTGCAAAGTTAATCTTAAAGAAATTCTATGCGAGGAGATCGTCGGTCTTTTTGGCGTTTTGCCCATCAGTGGCTCTTTATAGTTGAAATTCTTCTTTTTTTATGTGAAAAATACGTGATTAAGAAACGCTTTATACGTGCTGTAATTGTTGAAAATCAGGTGAAAATACTTGGTCATTAATATTTGCGGGGTAGACAGGTGGTATTGCATCCAAATACGTAAATATCTGCATGTCAGTAGAGGTGTCGTTTGTTAAGCAGATTAATACCTGGGTGTTGATGCTTGTTTTGATTTTTAGGTTTACAACATCATTAAGCGATAAGCGCATATTTTAAACCAAGTATAGCTATTGATCCTAATGATGGAGACAATATTTTTATTGCTACTGGTAATGGAGATGGGAGAATTGCAGGTAGTTACAGTCCTGATATCGGAAACATTAACCCTATTTATGCCATTGGTGTTTATCGTACAATGAATGCCAATAGTGGAGATGATTGGGAAGACGTTAGCGGTACTATGTTAGATGATTTTACTGCTGATGGAGTTATCAGAAGAATCATTACACATCCTACTGATGGGAATATTGTTTATTTCGCTTCTAGTGAAGGTATATATAAATCGGGAAATGCCCTTAGTGTTGATCCGTTTGATCCTCCATCTTGGGATGAAATAGGGGCAAGTGATATTGATCAGATGGATAAGGATTTAAAAGGATTAGAATTTCACCCCTATAATTCAAGTATTATGTATTGTAGCGGAAAAGATATTTATGTTTCTACTGATGCAGGTGATAGTTGGAGTGATATTACTACCAGTAAAGGGTTAGATATTTCATCTTTTAACAATGGTAATTTTGTTTTAGAAAGAATTAATATTTCAGTTACGGCAGGGCAATCGGGTCTAAATCTTCATTACTTTGGCTCTGGATTTATCGTCTAATGCAGCCTTAATTCTCATTCTATTCACACTCATTCCTTTTGTTTTGGCCTGATTAACAATGTTTAAACCTATTTTTCTAAAAAGCGAGAAGTTTTGGTCAGCATCTTGATTTCTAATACGTGATAAATCTTCCTTAAATTGAACATCCAACACCCAATGGAGATTATTTTCTATCTGCCAGTGTTTTCTAATTAGTTTCATAAATTCTTCAGGGCTTTTATCTAATGAACTGATATAATATCTGTCTTGGTTTGTTATTCTGTCTTCTATTAAATGTGTTGTAGTAGTTGTTACCTTAACTAAAGACTTTAACCCCTTCCATAAATGCACATCATCAATAAATTGAATGTTTTCTTGTACCGATACTTCCCAGTTGGTTATTCTTCCATGTCCTTTTTCTATATAAGAATGCGTATCCAGTTT
>JABSPQ010000153.1 GCA_013214205.1 Flavobacteriales bacterium | reverse complement strand
CTATTTTTAGTGCAAGTTGTACGGTAGGTGTTAGACAGAATGAGGTAAGTAAACCTGTAATTACGTTTAGAAATCAAACAATTTTTGTAAAAGGGAAAGGCACTGCCACTATTTTTAATGTACTGGGTAAGCAGTTGAAACAAGAAGTTTTTAATGGCTCTACAACGTTTACATTAAATAAATCGGGCGTTTATTTGGTTAGGGTACAGCGCGATAGAGATGTGGTTGCTCGGAAAGTTTATCTGAATTAACTTTCGATACTTTACTTTCATTTTCAACAGAAATCGGTTTAATTCAATTTGATGATTAAAAAGTTGAATTAACTATTAGAAATTAGATTCAATTAATATATATTTGCCGTCCCTTAGGGCTAAGGGAAACGACTTAATTACTCGGGGTGTAGCGTAGCCCGGTTATCGCGCCTCGTTTGGGACGAGGAGGTCGCAAGTTCGAATCTTGCCACCCCGACATGAGGAAAGCCTAACTAGTTGATAGTTAGGCTTTTTTATTTCCAGACGGACAAGATGCGTAAAAAATGCCTTTCGCACTCCTCCTGCATTGTCAAGTGTAAACATATTTAAATAAAGTGTAAAAATCATCCTTAACCATTCCATTTAAAACCAATTTGGATGTTTACATACATTACCTCTCCCTTCTACCAGCGGGATAATACACATCTAACTACCACTAGTTATAATTACAAATCTTCGCCAGTGATTTTAGGTGGTCAGTTTGCACCGAAATTGGGTGGCACTTTGGCCGTTTTTTCCAATTAAGCAAGGTGAGCAATTATTTATTAGAGGAAATGAATTCCACGAATTTACTATTTCAAATAGTTTAGGACAGCTTATTAAATTCGGCAAACTCGAAAAAGGGAAAACGCAAATAATTAATCTCGATCATATTGAATCAGGCATTTACATTTTGAATTTAAGAGGAGATCCTACTTCTACAACACGAAAACTGGTTGTACAGTAGTGTTATTTATTTAACTGTTTCATGAATTCTTTATTCCCCTTAATAATATTACCAGACTGAAGGGAGGCGTATCTTGTAATCTCTCTGCCAGAAATTTAATTAGATTTTGGTCTATTTAAATCTTGAATGAGGTCGCAAGATATTGGTTGATCTGTGATTAAAATTCTTAGGATGACATATTGATGTTAACTTAACGAAAAAACTTTTTATGTTCAATTTGTTGTTACATTTGGTAAACCAAACAGAAATGACTGATATTGGTATTGTTTAAAGAATATTTACAATTAATTATAAGTAACAATGGCTGAAGAAAAGGAATCGATTTGTAAGGATTGTGGACTATGTTGTGACGGAACCCTATTTCAATTTTCAGATATTTCGGGAGAAGATGTCTCGAAATGGGATAAATTAAAGACTATCGAATTAGATGGAAGAACAGGGATTGAGTTGCCTTGTAGCTATTTAGATAATTGTAATTGCTCTACTTATAACGATAAACCAAAGATTTGCTCTAGTTATTCTTGTAAGGTATTGAGAAGATACGATCAAGGTGTTTTGAAATTTGACGATGCTAAAACGATCATTGAAAAAACAAAATCGTTGATGGCCGAATTTGAAGGAGAATTTAACGAGCACTTTGTTTACAATAAAGGAATTCCGTTGGCTAAAAATATTCAAAAGATGGTTGAAGTTGTTGGTGGACAAGAAGAGTTTAAAACATTCGCAACAGACCACGAAGATTTTGGTATGGCTTTGAGAGATTTACGTAAAGTGATTAAAAATCAGTTTAGAGCTCAAAAGAAAAATGAAGGCAAGTCTAAGCCTAAATAAGATTTCATCTCAGATACCTCTTCCTATATCATCCGAACTTAATTTATGAAAGCAGTTTTTTTTAAAGAGTTTGGTTCAGCCGAAAATGTATTGCAAATTGGCGATGTAGAAACGCCAACGCCCAAAACTGGTGAGGTAAAAGTGAAGTTAATTACTTCGTCGCCCAATCCTTCCGATGTAAAAAAAAGGGCTGGTTCTCATTCATTTTTACTCGATAACGGTTTGGTAATACCACACAGCGATGGAGCTGGAATTATTGAAGAGGTTGGCAACGAAGTTTCTGAAAACAGAATTGGTGAGCGCGTTTGGGTGTTTAATGCCCAGTACGAACGAGAATTGGGCACTGCAGCCGAATATGTATGTTTGCCTTCTAAAGAGGCTATAAGCCTTCCTGATGGCGTTAGTTTCTAGATTGGTGCAATGATGGGCATTCCAGCTATGACAGGTCACAGAGCTGTTACAATTGCTGGTGACGTAAATAATAAAACTTTGTTAATTACTGGTGGTGCTGGTAGGGTAGGTTTTTATGCAACGCAATGGGCCAAGCATATGGGAGCAACGGTAATTGCTACTGCAAGCAGCGAAAAAAGTATTGAAAGTTGTAAAAGCGCTGGCGCCGATTTAGTAATTCCACATCTTACAGAAAATTCTGTCGAACAGATTTTAGAATTTACGGGTGGCAAAAAAATCGATCAGGTGGTTGAGGGCGACTTTGCTGCTAATTTGCCTTTCGTTTTAGACTTTCTTAAAATGAGCGGCACTATTGCTTGTTACGCTTCAACGAGCAATACTAATCCAACTATTCCGTATGGTAAAATGATGTCGATGGATTTAGATGTTAGAATGGTAATGGTTTATGCTATGCCAGATAGCGCTAAAAAACATGCAACGGATGACATTACTGAAATGTTAGCTCAAGACAAATTAATTAATCGTGTTGCAGCCGTTTATTCTTTAGTCGATATTGCAAGAGCGCATGAATCAATAGAAAGAGGTGGTAACTACGGTTCTGTAATCGTTACCATTTAACTGCTCCAAACTTATTCCTTAATAAACTTAGTTGCGTAGCTAGGTCGGTTGGCGTATTGTAAAACAATTAAGTACTCGCCAGCGGCAACAGAACTCACATTCATATTTACGCTGTTGCTATTATCGTTTTGAACACTTATTACTGTTTTGCCCAATAAGCTTACCATTGAAATAGTAGTTACTTCATCGCCATCTGTTCCTAAGTCGATTGTAATGTAATCTTGAGAAGGGTTGGGGTATATCGAAATGTCTACAACATCGTTTTCCGTTTCATTGATACTAATATTAAGGGGATCTAAAATGATAAATTGCCCCATCATGCCTTTGTCTTCATGACTTAAAACATGACAATGGTACATGTAGGGTATTTCAGATTCATCAAAAATAGTATCAAATTTTGTAATGAAACGAACTTCTGAGAATGGTACAATAATTACCACGTCGTTCCAACCAGCTAAATATGCAGGAGGAGGATCACCGCCCATATCTAATATTTGAAACTGAACATCGTGTATGTGGAAAGGGTGTGCATCAAGAGAACTGTTACCGATTGCCCATATTTCTGTTTGGCCTGCATACACAGTGTCGTGAACAACACTTGGATTGAAAAGATTGCCGTTGAATTTAAAAATCTGATTAAAACCTTTAGATATAATAAGTTCTCTAGTTCTTGTTTCGGTACCTTCTACTAAATATTCAATGTCGTTTAAAACAGGAGAAATTTCGGTAACCGCACCAGCAGTTGCTTCAACAATTCTAAATTGAAGCATTTCAAAATCTTGCATGTCTAATTTGTTAGGAGGATCGCTAAATGGTCCGGCAGAACCACCTTGAATGCCAGTTGGAAGGGATTCATTAAATGCCATTAAAGATATTGAATCACCTACAGCGTAGTTAGAAAAGTCGATTACAATTTCAAACCTTTCGCCTGGTGTAATAATGAAACGGGCAAGGTCTACAGGATTGTTAAGAAATCCGCCATCCGATCCAATTAAATTAAACGAACTCGAATCTTCCATTCCAACTTGGTAAGCCCTCATGTTAGATCCATTCAAAAGTCGAAATCTTACCATTTGAGCAGGAACATCCAAATAGGCATTTAGAGTTGCATTAACGGCAATTGAATCGCCAATAGTTTCATTTGCTAATTGATTGTTATCGTCGAAACGTTTGTCTTGAAGAATAATAGGGAAATCATCTACCCCGTAAGTTTTTGGTAACCTTAACGTGTCAGAGTTTTCATCTTCCACAATTATCAATCCTGCCAATCCCAAATAAACATGCTCCTGTGTTTTGTGATGCAGATGAGGGTGGTACCAAAAAGTAGTTGCTTCGTTTAGCACAGTAAAATCTGGCGACCAAGTTGTACCTTGAGGTATAACGGAATGAGGTCCACCATCATCTTCAGCTGGTATGTGCATGCCATGCCAGTGGGTTGTAGTGGAGTCTAAAAGGTTATTGGTAACATTAAGAGTTACGAATTCACCTTTCCTGAAATATAATGTAGGCCCTAAAATATTGCCGTTGTAGCCATAAGTTTTAGTAGCATCGCCAGTAGGAAAAAACTGAGTAAGCGTATCCTTCATTTCCAAGTTAAAAACCGATCCACCAAGTGTGTCGGGCACAAATAGTGGGTTTTATCTTGGGCAGTAACTTGAAGGCTTAAAAATAAGCCAACACAAATTATATTAACCTTGTTCATTAAAATTCGCATTGGCTTATTTAATTCTAGTATTAGTAATCAGTAGCAAAGTTTCCACCACCAGGTCTGATGATTTTAACGTTTGCTCTATATGGTCCTGTTAAAATTGTACAGCCAACAAATTTGGCGTTGTACTTAGGGTTGTAAGCTATGGTATAAGTTCCTGCTTTTTGTTTTTCGTCAACCAAAAGTTCTAAAAGCCTGCCGCCAATACTGGTAATTCCTATAGAAACATGGCCGTCTTCGGGTACGAAATATGTAATTTGTCCCGATCCTGCAAAAGGATTAGGAGAACAAGTAATTGTACAATTGTCTTCTACAATTTCAGGTCTTTCTTTAATACCTATAGTACAATTAACGTCTTCAACATTATTTGGGTTGAATTTGTAGATTTTTACTCCAGCTGCATACATAACATCTCCAACACGAAGAAAACGGTTAATAACGTCGCCTTTATTAGAAGGATCAATTTCAACTTCTTTCCAAGTATCGCCACCATCGTAAGTTTGCCAAGTGTTTGTGCCTCCTGAAGCCCAACCAGTGTCTATAGACCAGAATCCGATACCTAAACCTTCATAATCATCTGTTGGATCACTATATTCAACTTTTGTCCAGTTCTTGCCGGCATTTTCTGTTTTGAAGTAATATCTTCTCGCACCATAAGAATAGTTAGACATTTGTGCGTATCCATTCTGTTCGTCTACGAAATACATTTTCCAAAAATGATCTCCAGCGGTTTTTAATACGCGTGTCCAATTTTTGCCACCATCTGTAGTACGAAGGATAATACTTTGCCAGCTTTTTCTTCCGCAAGCCACACCAGTATCTGGATTGAAAAAATGAACATCAACTAAGCTTTCTGCTAAATCATCTGTATCGTAAGACGTCCAAGTTGCACCAGCGTCATCACTACTTACAATAACTGCCGGGCCGTCATATCTACCTACACCAACAATATGTGTTTCGTCGATAGCTTGTAAACCACAAATTCCAGAAATATCCGGATTTTTCGGAATGGTATTTACTGGTGTCCAAGAAACACCACCATCAATAGTTTCGTACATTTTAGTGGTGTCGGAAGTAGGGGTAACCCAGCTACCTGGCCCCAATGTGCCAACAAATCCATGTTGTTCTGTTAACCATGCCATTGCTCTAAATGAAGTGCCAGGCATATCAATTAACTCTGTCCAACTTTCTCCACCGTCTATTGTTTTAGATATAGTACCAGATAAATCGCAAACCCAACCAATGCAGGGGGTTATAAAGTCAATATCATCGTGGTTCCAATAGCCACCTTTAGGTGCTCCAGGTAGTACTTCCCAGTGTTCCGCATCGGGCACTTGAGAAAATGAACTTGAGAAAAATAAGGTCAATGAAAGGGTGAGTAAAAGTGTTTTCATATAGAGTGTTTAATTTGATGTTATAAATATAATTATTACTATTCATTCAAACCAATTAGCTAAGGTGTTTATAGGCATTGTACTATTGGCATTTATGTTTAATTATGCTCAATACCCCAAACAGATAATTTTACCCTAAAACTGATTTAAAAAGATTAATTACATTATTAGACACTAAAAATACAGAATAGTTTAATTCTTGTGTTTAAGTTTTTAGTTTTTTGCATAAATCTCAGTAATTTGTCAAAAGTTATATATTTTCTTAAATATCTAACTGTTTTGATTTGTGCAGATTACACTTTAATGGAAAAAAACTGTTTTGACACTATCGGCTGAAGAAGCTTTTTTCTTATCTGTTGCTATTATTGAAAAGATTAGTACCCTGCAAAACGTAACTATGGATGAACATCATGAATCGTTAGATTCAACCTTTGAGGTACAGAGGGGAGACCGAGAACTAAATCGACGATGTATGTTTTGTTGGTGTTAAGATGTAATGTTGCCAAAGTCGATTTATGAGCACAAAAAAAGGCACTCCGAAAAGTGCCTTTTAAATATTATAGAAATTCGAATATTAGTTCAAATGAACTTTATGATTTGAAGTTCTTCCGTTTTCAGTGATTTTTACAATGTAAACTCCTGAAGTTCCTCTAACATTTATTCTGCTGTTTCCTTTGCTTAATGTAGTACTAGCAACTTTCTGTCCAGTTAAGTTATATACTTCTGCCGTTCCTTTTCCGCTAGATTTAACATGAATGTCTCTTCCAAAGCTATATAAAGTTGCTTTTTCACCTCTGTTCTCAATACCTGTTGCAATACTCATACCAGCTGATATTCCGTAATCTTTAATATCCTCGTAAGCGTAACTTAGAACTTTTATTGTGCCGGCGTCATCAGTAGCAGTTACATATACCCAGCCATAATGTGTATCTGCTCCAATTTTGAATTTAAGCCCGATGTAAGCACCATTATCTATAAAGTTACCACTTGTACTAGAAGTGGAACCTGGTGAAGTAAACTGGTTGAAACCCCCTGCTGCGGTGGTTGTAGACCACCATGATGAACTAGTAAAACTTGTCCATTTAGCTAGAACATTATTTCCATCACCTCTAAAAACCTTATTCGCGTCAATAAATATTCCGACAGCTAACGTGCTAACTAAAGATCCTCCAACTGCGCTATTTACTCCAAATGTCATGTAGAAAGTATTCGAAGATTTTTCGAATTCTTTTCCTGTCCAGCTGTTTCCCTCGTAATTTGTATCCGTACCTCTAGTAAGCTTAAACGTAAAATCGGTTTGATTATCTCCATTTAAATCCAATGCGTACGAAGTTCCATCTCCCGTCATTGTCGCATCAGGATTAATATCCGTGTAAATAATTTCAGCACTTGCACTTGTTGAAAGTAAAACCGCAGCTGCCGCGATTGAATATGCTTGTAATTTTTTGTTGTTTTTTTCCATAATTGTTAGATTAGATGTGATCTAAAGGTAATCAATTAATTTTAGCGTTTATTCCTTTACAAAAAAAAGAATGAACAATTGGCGTATTTTTAGTTTAAATTAATGGCTTAAATATTGTCTAGTAAAGTGTTTTAACGTTAAATAATTGAATAATTACATGAGGATTGCTGTGATAATGTGTTTTTTATTGATTTCAAATCAATTGTTTTCGCAACAAAGGGTTGAGAACAATAAGTATGATTTGATGCTCGAAAAATTGCTATCTCATAATGTAAATGAAGTTGCTATAACAGACCTTGCCAACGATTCTAACATTGTTTACCTAGATGCACGATCAAAAAATGAATATGATGTAAGCCACATTGAAAATGCGATTTGGGTGGGCTGCGATAAATTTAAAATGAAAACTGTTGAAGGAATCTCAAAGGATAGAAAGATTGTTGTGTATTGTTCGGTGGGGTATCGAAGTGAGATCATTACCCAAAAACTGAATAAGTCGGGGTTCAAAAATGTATCTAATCTATATGGGGGGATTTTCGAATGGGTAAATCAGCAGCATAAAGTGTACAACAATAATGGGGTAACCAATAATGTACATGTCTATAACGAAGAATGGGGTGTATGGCTTCAAAAAGGCACTAAGGTGCTAAACGATTAAGAAGCTGACTAGCAAAACTGCATGTCCTCATTGTCAGTTCGAGTAAATTTTCTTCTTCGAAAATTAGCTTGCCCAACCCAAAGGGCGAGTATCGAGAACACAATGCTTATAGTGAATTGCCAATTTCCATCACTGCAAACAAACTCGTTGAAAAAAACGCTACAGCTTTGGTCTTAGTGTTTATAGTCGCGCTATCTTAGCTTCATACATTATAACCCAAATCATGAAAAAAATAATTTATCTGTGCATCGTTGTTTTTATAACGGCATGTGGAGGAACTTCTGAAGAAGCAATCGAAACAATTGCGATGGATGTAGACGTGCTTACGTTTAAAAGCATGATTGAAGTTAACGACAATGAAATAATTATTGACGTACGAACTCCAGCCGAAACTGAAAAGGGTATGATTGTCGGAGCGATTAACATCAACATTGGCTCGGATACTTTTAAAGAGGAAGTAGGTAAACTGGATAAGAATCAGCCCATATTTGTTTATTGCCATGCAGGCGGTAGAAGCTCTAAAGCCATGGGAATACTAAAAGGAATGGGTTTTACAGAAGTTTACAATTTACTTGGTGGCTATAGCGGTTGGGAATAAATGTTAATAAACTACTGGGACATAGCGATTGAAGCTTCCGTTGGTTACGGTCAATATTTAATGCGCGATATTTTAAACCCTACTTGGGGCAGCTATTTTTATTGGCTCATAGGTTTGTCTGTATTGGTTTGGTCGGTAGAAATTATTATTCCGTGGCGCAAGGGGCAGGCCATAGTTCGCAAGGATTTTTGGTTAGACGGCTTCTACATGTTTTTCAATTTCTTTATTTTTTCATTGATAGGCTACAACGCAGCTTCGATGGTTGGTGTGGCATTGTTCAGCGATTTTATTGGCTGGTTTGGCTTGGAAAATATCGTGGCTTTAGAGATTGGTACTTGGCCTAGGTGGTTGCAATTACTAACTATGTTTGTGGTGGCCGATTTTATCCATTTTAACATTCATAGGCTTTTACATAAAGTGCCCATGTTGTGGGAATTTCATAAGCTGCATCATTCTGTAAAGGAAATGGGCTTTGCCGCCCATCTTAGGTTTCATTGGATGGAATCGGTTATGTATAAAAGTATTCAGTACATCCCATTGGCCATGATTGGTTTTGGTATCAGCGATTTCTTCCTTATTCACATTTTTGCAATTACCATTGGGCATTTAAATCATTCGAATATAAATATGAATTACGGCCCTTTAAAATACATCATCAACAACCCTAAAATGCACATTTGGCACCATGCTAAAAAAGGTTTGCAAGAGCATCCAACAGGAATAAATTTTGGGATATCTTTAAGTATCTGGGATTATATATTTAAAACGGCGCACGTTCCAAAGGACGGCAGAGACCTCGAACTGGGTTTTGAAGAAGATGATAAATACCCTACATCATTCCTTAAACAGATAATTTATCCTATTTTTAAAAATAAGTAGCATAACTATACTTTCAACAAATGAGCAACAAGATAAATAGGCGAAACTTTTTAGGATTGGGCGTTAAATTTACCGCTGCAGCAACCGTGTTAGGAGCTGTAGGAACATTTGCTACCTCGTGTGCGACGCAAGTAAAAGCACAGGCTAAAATGTTTCATGCAAACTATTGGGGCCCCTTTAATTCTACTGTGGTTGATGGAGTTTTAACTAAAGTAGAAGGCATTGCTGCGTTAGACGATATGCCTACGGAAATGCTGACTTCTGGGGTACTAGAAAAAACTTACGCCAAAACAAGGGTTAACTATCCATTGGTTCGAAAATCTTATTTAGAAAATTGGGGCAAGGATGATACAAAACCCGAATTAAGAGGACACGAGGAGTTTGTTAGAGTTGATTGGGACACTGCTTTAAATTTGGTTAAAGAAGGCATCGACAAAACGATTAAAGAATTCGGTAATGAAGGCTTGTTTACCACATACAATGGTTGGTCGGAAGGGCATACGTTTTATCCACGTTCACTTCAAGCACGTTTTATGGCGCTAATTGGAGGCAACACCGTTACCAAAAGCGATTACTCTGCTGGTGCATCCAAAATTCTTTTACCGTATGTAACTGGTAATGCCGAGGTTTTTACCAATCAAACTTATTGGGAAGTTATTAGAGACCAAACCGAATTGTTTGTAATGGTGGGTTGCGACATGATGAAGAATGAGCGAATCGATGAGGCAATTCCAGATCACAGAATGTATAAAAACTGGGACGAAATTAAAGCTGCTGGAGTTCAATTTTTAAGTATCGATCCACAAGTAACTAAGTCGGCAGAGAACTTGGATGCCGAAACCGTTCAAATTATTCCGAATACCGATACTGCATTGTTTTTAGCGATGTCGCACCACATTGTAAGTAACAATCTCCACGATCCAGAATACTTAAAAAAATACACGGTTGGCTCCGATAAGTTTATCGCTTATATAATGGGAGACGACAAAGAGGACGCCACCACGCCAGAATGGGCGGCACCTATTACGGGTTTATCTGCCGAAAAGATTAAGGAATTGGCAGAATTAATGGCTTCTAAAAGAACCCAAATAGCAGGTTCGTGGTCGTTACAACGCGCCAGTCACGGCGAGTTGGTGCATTGGGCCATGGTTAATTTTGTTTGTTTACTTGGCAAGTTTGGTAAGCCAGGTGAGGGGATAGGGTTTTGCTGGCACTATAGTGGCGCTGGATTGGCTTATGCTTGGAAAGACATGCCAGGCTGGATGGGCTGGATCGACAATCCGATTGAGTCGTACATTCCTGCTTCGCGAATTGCTGAGATGCTTAACAATCCTGGGAAAGAATTTTTCTATGATGGCGATACCAGCAAGTATCCAGAGGTTAATTTAATGTATACCACCAGCAGTAATTTAATGTCGCACCACCAAAACTTTAACGAGTTGGTAAAAGCATTGGAAAAAGTTGAAACGATTATTGTTCAAGATCCATTTTTTACAATTACTGCACAACAAGGCGATATCATTCTGCCCGCGACTACTACGCTTGAACGAGACGACATTCACTTTGGATGTAAATTTAGTAGGGACAGAATTTATGCTCAGAAAAAAGTAATTGAACCTGTTGAAGACAGTTTAAATGATTATGAAATCTTTAGAAGGTTGTCGGCTTTGTTTGGGGTAGAGCAAGAGTACACAGAAGGAAAAACGGCAATGGATTGGGTGAAAGATTCGTACGCAGCCAGTTCGGGCTCAGAAACACATACGTTCGAAGAGTTTTGGGAAGTAGGTGTAATAGAATATGCTACTCCCGAAGACGCAAAAGGCAAAGTATTGCATGGTAAGTTTTACGATGATCCAGAGGAACATCCGTTAAAAACAGACTCTGGAAAAGTGGAGATGTTTTCGGCAGCTATAGATGCATATGGCTTGGCAGATTGCCCCGGAATGCCAAAATACTTTGAGCCTTTCGAGTTTTTGGGTAATGCCGAAGCAGGGCAAGTACATGTGGTAAGTCCGCATCCATGGAACCGTTTACATAGCCAGCTAGGAAACTGCGAAGAATTGCACAAAACTTATTCGGTGCAGGGTAGGGAACCAGCTTTAATTAATCCGGCAGATGCAAAAAGAAACGGAATTGCCGATGGCGATGTGGTGGAATTGTATAATGATAGAGGCGCTGTTTTGTGTGGTGCGATTGTAACCGACAAAATAAGAGAAGGTGTTGTGAGTTTGCAAAGTGGTAGTTGGTCGGCTAGAGATAGCAAAGGGAGATGCAATAGCGGACAGATTAATTTTATTACTTCTAGCCAACCATCAACGGGCTTAACGCAGGCTTGCGCGGCCAATACTTGTGTAAGTTATATTAGAAAGTGCGAAGACGTTGAAGGACCTAATAAAATGTTTGAAGCGCCTCCAATTATTGAGCATGTTTAATGTTGATTTCAATAATAAATTATTGAACTTGCAACGTGGTTTTTAGCAGTAGCATATTTCTTCTCTATTTTCTTCCTATTTTCTTATTGGTTTATCAATTAACTCCAAGAAAATTTAAGAATATAGTAATTCTTTTGGCCAGTATATTCTTTTATAGCTGGGGTGCACCAAAGTTTGTATTCGTAATTCTGGGTTCTACAATAGTCGATTTTTTTATTGTTAAAACGCTTTATGAGAGTGACGATGCACTCAAAAGAAAAATCCTTTTAGGCAGTTCAATTTTTATCAATCTTGGTTTGCTGATGTACTTTAAGTACGCCAACTTTTTTGTAGAAAATGTAAATGCAATTTTAGCTTCTGCTGGTATAGAAGAAATGAAGTGGGTTTCTGTAGTGCTGCCAATCGGAATCTCCTTCTATACCTTCCAAACGCTTACTTATTCCATAGATATCTATAGAAAAATTCATGCTCCCTTAAAAAAAGTAACAGATTATCTGCTGTACATTATGTCGTTTCCGCAGATGATAGCTGGGCCAATTGTTAGGTTTAGAAGCATTGCAGGGCAAATAACGGATAGGGAGGACACTATTGACGATAAATTGATTGGGTTTTACAGGTTTTCTATCGGCTTGGCTAAAAAAGTATTAATTGCCAATGTAATGGCAGAGCAGGCCGATGCAATTTTTAATGTAGACAATTTAGAAGAGATCTCTACAGCAAGTGCGTGGCTTGGAATGTTTGCTTATACGTTTCAAATTTATTTCGATTTCTCTGGATATTCCGATATGGCTATAGGGTTAGGGCGTATGATGGGATTTCGTTTTCCTGAGAATTTTAACTCTCCTTACATTGCAAAAAGTATCTCCGAATTTTGGCGCAGATGGCACATCACCTTAGGCGATTTTATGCGCGATTACTTATACATTCCACTAGGTGGCAATAAAGTTTCTACTACTCGAATGTATATTAATTTGGGTGCTGTTTTCTTGCTGTCGGGTTTGTGGCACGGTGCTTCTTGGAATTTTGTGATATGGGGAGCATATCACGGTATATTTTTAATTTTAGATCGACTTTTCCTCATTAAGTTTTACAAACTTATTGGTAACTATGCGGCCAATTTAATCACCTTTTTTATTGTAATGATAGGGTGGGTGATATTTAGAATGGAAGACTTTGATGAAATGAAAATTTATCTGGTTAAGTTGTTCGCATTCGACACATCCTTAGAGCCATTAGAATTTATTTCGGGGTTTAAGTTTATGTTCGTCTTTTCAATATTATTCTCTTTTATCGTAAACTTTAAATGGGGTGAAAAGCTGGAGGCGTATTTCTTTCAAAACGATAACTATAATTTATTGGAATACTTTATAATTATAAGCGTTTGCGTTTTTCTTTTTGTCATCTCTGTAAGTTCAATTACTTCATCAGGGTTTAATCCGTTTATTTATTTTAGGTTTTAATAATGATGAGATTAGAAGCAAATATTATACTTAAATACGGCCTTTACTTAGGGGTATTGATATTGATGTTTTTGCCAATGGCCCAAAATTATTATGGCTTTATTGAGTCGAAACCGTTGAAAGGATCTTTTACTAAGCTAGAGGATACAACGTTAACTGTTGATGGCTGGTTGAGTGGTAATTATCAGTTGACTCATCAAGATTATATAGATCAAAATATAGGCTTTAGAAATGTACTTGTTCGGACTTACAATCAGATGCATTATTCGTTATTTGATAATGCTAGAGCCAACCAGGTAGTAGTTGGTAAAGATAATTATCTCTATGAGGAGAATTATATTAAAGCTCATTTAGGAAGAGATTTTGTAGGACAAAAGGAGATAGTTGAAAGGGTTAGGAAACTAAAAAAGATAAGTGAAGAGCTTAAGGTTAACGGAATTGATTTGATTGTGTTGTTGGCACCGGGCAAAGGAAGTTTTTACCCTGAGTATATTCCTGATTTTTATGAGCCAGAACGGAAAACGATTACGAATTACGAAGGATACCGTGATGAGATGTTGGACACGAAAATTAACATCCTCGATTTCAATCAATGGTTTGTTGATATGAAAAGTACTTCGCCGCACCCATTGTACGCAAAAAACGGAATTCATTGGAGTAGGTATGGAGAAGTATTAGTTGCCGATTCTATCATAGGCTATATCGGGAATTTAAGGAATGTTGATATGCCTGAGCTTGTGGTTAAATCGAAGGTGCTCTCGGACAGTGCGCAGTTTTCTGACGATGATATTGAAAGAGGGATGAATTTGTTATTTGATATTCCTGATCTGGAAATGGCGTATCCAGTGTTTAAAATAGAGAAGAGTAAAACCTCGAATCCTAAAGTGCTAACAATTGCCGATAGTTACTTTTGGGGCATTTTTAACATGAGCTTTTCTAAAAAAGTTTTCGATAAAGGCAAGTTTTGGTATTACAACAAGAAAATTTACCCGGATAGTTATGAGAAATCTCTAAAGGTGAAGGATGTAGATATAATTGAGGAGGTAGAGAAAAACGATGTGGTTTTAATAATATGTACCGACGCTAATTTGCACAAATTTGCTTTTGGCTTTATCGATCAATTGTACGATGCCTACAAAGCCAATCCTGCTAAGAAAAGAACAGGGGGAAAGGATTCGGATAAAGACAAGAAGACAGCTAAGGAAAATCGTATTGAGTATTTTGTAAACGCCATAAAAACTTCGGCGGAATGGCTAGAATCTGTTAAGGAAGATGCAAAAGAGAAGAACATTACACTAGACGAGGCGATTATGAGCAACGCTAAATACATGGTGTGGCAAGAGGGTAAAAAGAAATAAGAGGGTGTCTACTTTTTAGGCTTCCATTAAAGCATTGCTTCTTACCACCTTTGTTATAATTGTAAACCAAAATGAACTTCCTTCGTTTATTTTGCTTGTTACGCCAATTTCGCCACCGAGTAACTCTGTTAGCTTTTTACAAATTGCCAAGCCAAGGCCAGTTCCTTTGTAAATTTTGGTAATAGAAGAGTTCAGCTGCTTAAACTTTACGAAAAGCGAATCAATTTCATCGGCAGGAATTCCTATTCCTTGATCTTTAACCGCGAACTTGATCATTATTTCGTTGTCTATAAACTTTGAGGTACTAACTATAATTTCGATAATTCCAGATTCTGAAAACTTAATGGCGTTCATTAACAAATTAGAAATGATCTGGCGAATTCTTACATTATCCGATTTTATTACATAAGGCACTTCAGAATCCACATTAACATTAATTGATAAATTACCTTTTAAGGCAATTCCGTTGTACAATTCTTGAATTTCCTCTACTATCAATCTAATATCAAGGTCGCTCTCATGAATTTCTACATCTCCAGCATTTAGTTTAGAGAGGTCTAGTATGCGTTTATTAGTGCTAACAATTGCTGAGAGGACGACTTAAGGACATTGAAATACTTTTCTTCTTTCGGTTCAAACTCTAAAGTGTTCTCAAGCACATCTATCATTCCAATTATTCCATTTAAAGGAGTTCTAATTTCGTGGCTCATGTTACTCAAAAACTCATCTTTTAACTCCGACAATCTTTCTGTGTCGGATACCTTTTGAACCATTTGAATATTGGCTTGCTGAAACGAAAACATATCGAGCAATATTTTGTTATTCGTTTTACCCATGCTTATCAATGCGCCTCCAAAAAGAATAGCGCTAAAAGCAATGGTATTGCTCAAAGGAAAATCGGCTAAAAACAAACTGACGATGAGAGGAATAATAGAAATTGAATTGTAGCCAATAAATACTTTTAAATGCGACGCCATGGTTCCGATGGATAAACCACTTATTAAAAAGCAAACAAAAATGGTGTCTAATACATT
>JABSPQ010000152.1 GCA_013214205.1 Flavobacteriales bacterium | reverse complement strand
TTAGCCACTCTACCATCTACGATTTCATCAATTCTTCTGGAAAAATCACCGACCTCATCTATATTTTTAGTTCTTGAAATAATATCCGCTAACTGATTTAAGCTACCTACCGAAACAAGACCTAAGTTCACATAAAGGCTAACTTTTTTCCATTTGTCGCATAATTCAGTATCATTCGCAGTACATGCAATATCTGCCCCTAACGCCGCGAGATCAAGAATCCCAACAGAAAGACGCAGCAACCCTGTTAATGTGTATCCTGTTGCCCTTAACCCAGTTATTGCAGCCCTTACTTCGAGTCCACCAACAGCACATAGTGCAACATCTAAAGCCGTATAGAATTTTTGTTTTTGTTTTCCATCTAATTGCTGTTGGGTAAAATAAACTATTAGACCTACTGGTATCATTTCAATCTTTTGCCCACTCTCAATATTGGCGTAGGTATTGTCGTTTTCAAACGTTACGGTTACCAAATCCCACATGTTGGCATCCTCAATAAGCAGAACATCTTGTGTCCCGCAATCGAAAAACACCCCTGCGAATAATACTGCGCAATCTTCAATTTTTTGCTCTTCATATAAATCAACCCTTCCTCCATCTTTAAATTGATAATTCCCCAAGCGTTTAAGTGTATGAGATTTCACATCAGAAAACCCAACTACGTTAAAACTTTTACCATTGGCGTAGTACACACTTGACAACCGAACTATCTGTCCTGCGAACAGCTCAAAGTTTGTGTTGCTTCCTATATCTTCAAATAGTTCGGACCACATCTCTTTACTTGTGGCATTCTCAACAAAATATTCTACTTCAGTTGGGGACGAAAATGATTCTAATATTCGAACTATTAATTCCTCATCCTCAGTATCTATTTGCCAATAATTCGCAATATGCTCGAGTAACTCAATTCGGTTTTTCATTGGCATTTGGCTTAGAAAACACCTTGAAGAATTATATAAGAATTGGTTAATATCATCTTGATCTCCTTCAGCAATTATCTTGTTCAGCTCAGCTATTTGCAGATTGGTCTGATCAAGTATAAAATCGCTAGGCGCATACCTTAGCCGCCCTACCAAAGCATCATAATCCTCAGAATACGGTGTAATATCTATATAGACCGCCTTATCTGAATCGTCTCTGAATCTAATAACCTTATATTCTTTACCATGTGCAGCAATTACAACTTCTTCAAACTGGGGATCAAGGAATATTATGTCAGAGGTTATATGATGAAATTCAACACCATGAATCTTAAAACCCCAATATGTGGCATCTTCCATGTCTCCAGGTATCCCGCTATTTCCCACAGTGTGATACTTTGTATAAACCTTAGCACTTGGTTCTGAATTATGCAATGCACAAAATATATCATTCATTAATCGTCTTATTAGCACCTCTGAGCTAATACTAATTGCAGCATCCTCCGCATCATCAAAAGCATATAGCTTTCTATTCGGATCTTGAATTTGAAGCCATTGAGAGGCAAGCATCTCTTGGCCACCACTGTAGTCCATTAAATTTTTAGTGGTTTCTTTTGGTGCAGGGTCTTTTAAATCCCA
>JABSPQ010000151.1 GCA_013214205.1 Flavobacteriales bacterium | reverse complement strand
TATTACATTGTCTGTAATATCTGATAACCCTGTACACGTTACCTGAAAAGAACTGGCCATTAAGCCCTCCTGATAAATCTGCAATAAGTTTTCAACATCCATATGTAAATTTATCATTTATAACTGCGTAACATGAGTTATTAAGATTCAGTAAGTGCCATGCATACACTCGTAATCATTTTTATTTGAAAGTAATTTTAGAAAAACGATGAATTTTCTTTTTCTGTCCAAATAGAATCATTTCATTTTTCGAAATCTGAGTACAAACCATTGGACGTGCTAGAATTCCTGCTTCCGAAGCTCTGTACAAAGCCTCTCTGGTTTGGTTTCCCTCGTTGTCTAATTCAACTAAAACAGCAATAGATCCCTTGCCTCTTCTAAAGGACTCAACTCGATCTCCTGGTTTGAGAAATAAATTCTTAGGGTTATCATTAAACACAAAAAATAATTTATCCCCAACCACAGAAAGAACGTAAGAGGACCAAAATCCTCCATCATTTGTAGTCACCTGTCTTTTAGCTATTTTTTCTGTCCATAATACTTCTCCTGCAGCCGAAAAATTAATTACAATTATATCATTAAAATAATAATAGTAAGTAGTAGTTGTTGTTGTTTGTCCATTCACAGTACTTGTTGTTGTATGAACTTTTATGTAAAATTGTTGGCCAATTAACATAGCTCCCCCGTCGTCTTTTAAAATGATATTGTTAAGATCATATTCGTACATCTCGACACTTTTGCCTTTATCTACTTTCTTGTTGGTCTTCTTTTTTTGTTTTTCGGTCATCGTTTGCGTAATGAAATCCATGCCAAATTCCTTAAAATTTTTGGCCATAATCTCTTTACTCACACCACCAATTTTAAGAAAATAACTTCCATTAATGCTAGTTGTTCCTTCATCAGAATAAAAGCCCGCACAAATAATATCTCGATCTCTGTTTATCGCAATCTGCATGTCTGTCAAAAACTTACCCTCAATCTTAACAGGGTATTCCCGTACCACAGAACCTGTGTTAGAATAACTTAAAATGTGATAATTAAAGTTTCGTTTCCCGTAAAAAAATAGTTTTTGCTTTTCCTTATAAATTCTACCCAACACATAGATATCACCTGTATTACTTATTTCATAATCCATAGTGTTAAATAACTCCTCCAGATATGGAAGCGTTACCACCTTGTTCCAAATTGGTTTCATCTCATTATCATACACATGAAAACCAAGTTTTTCCTTTGCGCCTTTATCGTGCGGCATATGATAATGAACCAATACTTTTGTGCTATCCCTCGAAATTTTAAAACTAAACCGTCCCGCATTCAACTTGTTTTTATTCTCATAGTTTATTTCAGCAATTTTCTGAATATCATTGTTTAGCTGTAACGTTTCTTTATTTAGTGTTTGAACAAAGAGAAAATTTATTTTCAACCTTTGATTTCTAAATGAAGAATATATATACAAATTCTCATTTAAATGAAATGATCCCTCATATTCTCGGTCTTTTCCTTTATACTCCAAATCCAAAACTACAGATTTGGTTTTCTTCAATTTGGTATCATAATGTTCTATTGTAGCTATGGAACCCATTCCGTATAATCCTTTTCGCTGCTTCTTTAAAACATATATGCCGGTTTTATCGTGTCCGATTAATCCAGCCAAAGTAGATCTCCTTGAAGCCTTCTCTTCAGCGCCCCATAATATATCCACCTTTTTTGTAGTTTCTTGAGCATTCGAATAAAAAGCTAGTATCGTAAGGATACTTGTAATTATAATTGTTCTTTTCATGATTTTATAAATTATAAAACAAATCCAATTCGGATTGTCCATGGCACAACCAAACCGATTATTTCCATTTTTGTATTTTCATCTAAATTCGATCCATACATACTGCTTGGGGATGTATATGTAACTGTTCTAAATCGAAATCCTACTCCTAAATTATAGTCAAAAGCTATTCGATGAACAAGCAAGACCTGAAGGCCATAGTTAAATGAAATATCATTGTACACTACGGCGCGATCTGTCAGGTTGTAGTGTCTTCTTCGATACTGAATTCCTGAATAATTTAACTCGGGTGACTGCGATTGCCAATAAAACTTAGGATGAACATAAATGCTAAATCCAAATTGAGGATTTTGAATTTCTAGTTCTTCACCATCCAATATCTCGAAAATATCTCCATTATAAAAAGGTAAAAGAACACCTAAGCCCACCTCTAATGTTACCTTATCTGAAAAAACTCGTTCGAAGTAAATTGGGAGATCCCCCACAATTGGAGAGATTACATTGATTTTGAAAACATTTTTCGCGTTCCCAATTTTTCCATCGTCAAAATATTGATCTATGTCATCTTGCGCGAGCAAATTCGACAGAGACAACCGTACAATTAATAATGTAAATATTAGAATTCTTTGAAACATCTCTTTGGCTATGGTTGCCTAGTTAACCAAGCAAAGATCAATTAATAAATTCAACTTTTGTATACGATCAACTCTTAATTATCTCCAAAACTAATTCTTTGGTTAAGGCTTTTCCGTTCGCTTTTGCTTTAATCTCATCGAACGTAAATCGGAAAGTGCAACCCGATTTCCAGGCGCTACAGCCATAAGCTGTTTGTCCTCTTATGATTGTCCCTTTTTTACACTTTGGACAAGCTGGCATTGCGCTTTCATTTTTAGCAGCAGGCTTGCTCGTACTCTGGAATTCAATTTTAAACTCCGAATTAAAAATTAAAATGCCGTCTACTTTTTGACCGTTGAGCTTAAAGCCTTTGATTTTTGTTGTGGCCTTTTTTTCAATGAGCCGTTTGATCTGCTTCTCGGTTAGTTTTTTCTCTAAAAATTTAAACGGAATTCTTAAGTCACACCCTTCCTTCCATCTGCTGCAACCAAAAACAGTTTTACCTTTTATAATAAGTCCTTCAGAACATTTGGGGCATGTTGTTCCCTTTTCCGAAGTTTTGGGAGCAGCTTTTTTCGCTTTTAGCTTAACCGTTTCCACCATTCTCGCCTTACCAGTTTCATGCTTTACATCGTGTACCAAATGATTCACCATGTTTTTCATATCAACAATAAACTGCTTGGCGCTGTACTCACCTTGCTCAATTTCTTTCAATTGCTTTTCCCACTGCCCAGTTAATTCTGCCGATTTCAACAACTCATTCTGAATCGTTCCAATCAGTTGAATCCCCATTTCTGTTGGGAGCACTTGTTTCTTTTTCCGCACCGTATACTTTCTTCGAAAGAGCGTTTCTATGATATTTGCTCTAGTAGAAGGTCGGCCAATACCGTTTGCTTTCATCAAATCTCTCAGCTCCTCATCGTCCACTTGCTTGCCGGCAGTTTCCATTGCTCGGAGTAAAGAAGCTTCAGTATAGTAATTAGGTGGCTTGGTTGTTTTCTCCAAAAATGAAGGATCATGCGGACCTCTTTCTCCTTTCTCAAAAGTTGGAAGAATATTTTCTTCCTCGTCGTCTTTGGAGGTTTCCTCGTCGCTCTCTTTTTTCTCCTTTGCGAATATTACCCTCCAACCTGGTTCTAGAATTTCTTTTCCTTTCGTTACAAACTTCACCGTTTCCACCTCTGCATCCACTTGCGTTTTTGCCACTTTACAATCAGGATAAAACACCGCGATAAACCGCCTAACAATAATATCGTAGATCTTTTGTTCCTCTGAACCCAATGCGTTTTGCTGCCCAGTTGGAATGATGGCGTGGTGATCTGTAACCTTATTATCATTAAAAACCTTGGTCGATTTTCTGATTTTATTCCCAAGCAACGATTCCGTAAAAGCCGAATAATTAACAAGCCCTTTCAAGATTCCAGGAACCTTTGGGTACATATCGTTTGGCAAAAAGGTGGTATCTACCCTTGGGTAAGAAACTACTTTCTTCTCGTACAAACCCTGCACCATTTTCAAAGTGGATTCTGCAGTGAAACCGAATTTATTGTTGCAATAAACCTGAATGCCTGTCAAGTCAAAAAGTTTAGGCGCGTATTCTTTGCCATCCTTCTTAGTGATTCCGGTAATCACCAAATCTTTTCCACTTACCTGATTCAGTAACTTCTCCCCATCTTCTTTGGTAAAAAACTTACCCTCTGTATTGTTAAAAGTAGTATCGCGATACTTAGTTTGAAGTTCCCAGAAAGGCTTCGATTCAAAATTTTCAATTTCGTGGTGTCGATTTACCAACATGGCTAGCGTTGGAGTTTGCACTCTGCCTACCGACAAAACTTGTTTGTAGCCACCATATTTTAAAGTGTAAAGCCTGGTTGCATTCATACCCAAAAGCCAATCGCCAATTGCTCTTGAACTAGCAGCATAGTATAAATTATCGAATTCCTCTGCAGGTCTTAATTTGCTAAATCCAGCTTTAATGGCCTCTGTAGTTAGAGATGAAATCCAAAGTCTTTCTACCTTACCTGTGTAGTTTGCTTGCTTTATAACCCATCGCTGAATTAACTCTCCCTCTGTTCCTGCATCACCGCAATTTATTACGAGGTCGGCTTTGCTAAATAATCCTTTAACTATATTGAATTGCTTTTTAACTCCTCCATTGTTCATCACTTTCGTATCGAACCGTTGAGGCAACATCGGTAAGCTATTCAAATCCCATCGCTTCCATTCAGGTTTATAATCTTCGGGAGGTAGGAGCGTACAGAAGTGTCCGAAAGTCCAAGTAACTTGATAACCGTTGCCCTCAAAGTAACCGTCTTTACGAGCGGTGGCACCTATTACACTGGCAATTTCTTTGGCTACACTTGGTTTCTCTGCTATGCAAACTTTCATCTATAACAAATATACTTTCTGAGACTCGCACTTAAAAGAGGATGTGTTTAAACTTCTACACGAGTTTTAACAATGGATATTGCAGTTAGGTTTTCGATTTGTAGCCAATTTGTTTTCTTGGTTTTGGATTCTCTTGTTTTTCTATGAGTTCATCCAAATAACTAAATACCAATTCAATGTTTTTATCTTGATTTTCAAGTTTCTTCTTGATCTTTTCAACGTCTAGTTTTAATTGCAAATTATCAGAAAGAATTGAGCGCATTTTAATAAACACTCTCATTATTTGATTATTTATAAGAATGGCCCTATCGCTATTCAATACAGCAGACAATTGTGCTACACCAGTTTCAGTAAATGCATAAGGAAGATAACGCAATCCCATTTTATCAGAATTGGAGGTGCCAAATTGGCTCCTCCAATTCTCTAATTCTTTAATAGTTAGCTCAAACATAAAATCTTCAGGAAATCTTAATTTATTCCGTCTTACTTGACGTTTTAAGTATTTCGTTTCTACTCCATACAACTCAGCAAGATCTCTATCCAACATAACTCGTTCCCCTCTAATTTCATAGATTTTATCTATAACTAATTGTTCTTTAAGCAAGGATTTATTGGACATTTCCATTTGGTATTTGATAAATATACAATTTGGATTCACAATTTGTGACATCAAAAACATTCAAAACATTTTGATGAGCCCTAATTAGGTCTGGTGTAAGAATTGGTCCGCTAGATTTGCAAGTGTGTTGAACTATTGTTCGTTTCATCGTATGGAATGTGACTTGATGTTGACATAAAAGTAAGTATTTGATACAAACTTTTATTCGTAAATAAATCAATCTTTCCCCTTTACACCAATTATTACATGGCGACCAATTTAATTACTTGTTACATTAAGAAAATATAGTACTCCAGAGCTACATCACGTAATAGCATAGCTGACAATCAGTTGGCCTCATATCGGCCAGCCTAAAGACACAGGTTAGAGTCCTGTTCCCGATTTTTTTGATGACCAAATGACTATTGATTCTGAGGAGATGCAAAAAATTCCGATATTAATTGATCAAGCTGAAATTTTCCTAAAGAAATCTACCTTTATTGAAGGGGAAGGACATTCGATTAAAAGTGTCGAATTAGAGTCTATGCCAATGATTGATAAGGAACTATTAAATGATTGGAAGGACAACTCAAAAATGACTGAGGAAGAACTCTTAGAAAAGCTAAAAGAAAACAATATTGGAAAAAATAGTTGAATTGTAATAAGTAACTCATGTTACGCAATTATAAATGATAAATTTACATATGGATGTTGAAAACTTATTGCAGATTTATCAGGAGGGCTTAATGGCCAGTTCTTTTCAGGTAACGTGTACAGGGTTATCAGATATTACAGACAATGTAATAAGTCATGATAAATTCACTCGAC
>JABSPQ010000150.1 GCA_013214205.1 Flavobacteriales bacterium | reverse complement strand
TCAGCTTGATGAACTTTGTGGATATCCCGGATGGTACCGTTACAGTAAATGTCGATCACACAGATAAATTCATTTTTACCGCAGCCTTTAGACCCGCCGTAGGAACCATCCATAAAATCGATTCTGATGGAAGTATACTTAGTCCTTTAACTGCAATCACCCTTAATGTAGATGATCGACCCCATCAATTGATAGTAGAACCAGGTAACAAGTTTGTTTACATGCCTTGTATGGGTATTGATGAAATTAAAGTTTATAACTTTGATGAAACTTTGGGAATTGCTAATCTCGAAACGCCTTTGATATCCACTACACCAAATGGGGTAGGACCCCGTTTTTTAGCCTTTCACACCACTAAGCCTTTTGCCTATGCCACTTTTGAATTTGCAAACGAGATCAGTGCATTTAATATCAATCCAGAGAATGGTATGTTAACTGAGATTAATACACTAAGTACTCTGCCTGAAGATTACAATGATGGGGGAACTGCGGCTCAAATTCATGTGACTCCCAACAATCAATTTGTCTATATCGCGAATAGGGGGTATAACAGTATTGCAGGGTATAAAATCAACCAAGAAACAGGGGCTCTAACCCTAGCTAGTATAACTGAATATGCTACAGACACAAGGCCTCGTGCCTTTAACTTTAGTCCTGCTAGTGATTATGTATTTGTAGGTGGATATGACAATGGCGAGGTGGTTACCTATGCTATTGATAGTATCACGGGAGATCTTACGGAAAAAAACAACTGTTGTGGCGGGTTGTTAGCGGGCACTTAAAATGTACCACCTAAAGGGCACTTTTTAGGGCTCAAAATGTACCACCTCGAATAATCAAAAAAACGGATTTTCTCCTAATAGAAAAGGAGGAAATCTTAATGTCAAACTATTTGAGTATGAATAAAAAACAACTATTACATCAATTTAACACGCTAGGCTGGTCAAAAAGGCGCATCAGTCGTGAAACAGGTATTCATCGCAAGACTGTAGCGAAATACCTAAATCAAAATGTACCAGAAGTGCCCGCCGACTTTTTAGGCGAAAAAGGCCAAAGTGTACCAGAAGTGCCCGCCGACTTTTTAAGCAAAAAACGGCAAAGTAAACCTCAACAAGCCACTGAGTCATTGCCACTCACGAACAGTAAAAGTTTGTTGGCACACCTTGATTTCATTGCGGAAAAATTAGAGTTGGATTTAACTGCTCAACGTGTCTACCAGGATTTAGTCGAAGAACGTGATTACAAAGGCTCTTATTATAGCGTCAAAAGATATATGGCTAAATGCAAAAAGAAGACTCCAAAATATTTTGAGAGGCTAAGTACATTCCCCGGCAAAGAGGCTCAAGTTGATTATGGCGACGGACCAAAAATCTGGGACGGAAATAAAATGAGAAAGACATGGGTTTTTAAAATGACCTTAAGTCACAGCAAACATGCTTACGAAGAACTTGTTTGGAGCCAGAAAATGGAATCATTTTTTAGAAGCCATGAAAATGCTTTTAAAGCTTTTGGCGGCGTCCCCGAAAGTGTAAAAATAGATAATCTGAAAAGTGCAGTATTAACAGCAAACTTATATGAGCCTGAAATTAACCCCGCCTACCTTGCTTTTTGTGATCACTGGGGTATTGCACCCAACCCCTGCGCACCTTATCACCCTGAACAAAAAGGCAGAGTAGAAAAAGATGTTGGTTACACCAAAAGCAACGCCTTAAAGGGCCGTGAGTTTAAATCTATTGATGAAGCAAACCTCTTTTTAAAACATTGGAATAAACGCTGGGCAAGAACGCGTATTCATGGCACTGTTAAAAAACAAGTCTGGCAAATGTTCACAGGCGTTGAAAGAAAGTACTTAAAGCCTCTTAAAGAAAAGCCTTTTCCTTATTTCAACATAGGGAAACGAAAAGTGGATGTATATGGTCACATAGAAGTTAAAGGTAGCTATTATAGTGTGCCGCATTATTTAATCGGAAAACAAGTAGATATTCGATTTAACGATTTATACGTAAAATCTTTATTTGAAAATGAGGTTGTGTCTTCTCATAAAGCAACTCCTAATAAGGGCAGCGTTAGAAGCAAAGCAGAGCACCGCCCCCCTGAAAAGCCTGTAAATCAAGAGCAAGAAGAGATGTTTCACCTTGCACGGGCAAAAAAGGTCGGTGCAAATTGTTTTAGGCTTATTTACAAAATGTTATCAATGGATGATATAAGGTCTATTCACAAAGTACGTGGCATCATGACCTTGATAAAGAAATACCCTGCCAAAATTTTAAATGAGGCTTGTGATATAGCACTCGGTCGATATACCTACAGTTTTCAAATGGTGAAATCATTGTGTGAGCTTTTAGAGAAAGATGATTACATCGAAGAATCTGCGTTGTTGCAGGAACATGAACTTATTCGGGATCTAACCGAATATCAATCAATAATAGATCAATAAAGGAGATGAAAATGTATGAGGAATTAACACAGAGTTTAAAAACATTAAGATTAGGCGGCATGGCCCTTGCAATGCCAACCAGGTACCAAGAGGCAAAAGCAAACGAAATTGATTACATCGATTTTTTGCAAAATTTAATTCAGGATGAGCTATTGAAACGGCAAGATAATTTACTCAGCCGTAGAATAAAGATAGCACGCTTCCCTGAAATGAAAGTTTTGGACGATTTTAACTGGGCGTTTAATACCACCATTAAAAAGAGAGACATAATGGAACTCGCTACAAGCAGATTTATTCATGATTCTAAAAATGCTCTTTTTATTGGCCCCCCTGGAGTTGGCAAATCTCATCTGGCTATTTCACTGGGGTTTTGCGCTATACATAACGGATTAACGGTGCTCTATAAAAGCGCTTTTGATTTAGTTACTGAACTTGCAGATTCTTTTCGGATGGATACCAGAAAGAAATACATCCAAAATTTAACTCGTCAGGATTTGTTGATTATTGACGAGTTCGGCATGAAAACTATGCCCACCAATGCGGCAGATGACGTAATGGAAATTATTCACAGAAGATATAATCAATCCTCAACAATTATTGCCACGAATAGGCCACTTGAAGATTGGGGTAAAATTTTAGGCGATAACGCTGCAACTTCAGCAATATTGGACCGGTTTTTGGACCAAGCCAAAATCATTAACATTAAGGGTAAAAGTTTCCGTATGAATCGGAAAAAGAACTAAATTATACAAGTCGAGGTGGTACACTTTGAAGTGCCCATTGGTGGTACATTTTCAAGTGCCCGATAACACTTCAAATCGTATTCAAACCTATATAATAATTAGGCCAACTGTGATGGCGATTTTGCAAAAAAATACAAAGGCCCCTGTCATTGTTCATTCAGGTCAAGATTCTAAATTGTCTGGAACAATTCAATTGAAGCTATTATCGATCAAATAGAGTTGATGAGTTAATACTTTTCTATCAAACTAATTGTCGTGTCAATTTTAAAAATTTCAACATTTAACTTTATTCAGTGTTTTCCAACAAAAACGGCTATTCTATAAATTGGATCGATTTTTGCTTTTTGTTTTTTATAACCTAGGAGCATATAATGAATAACAAAAACAAAATTTTAACAATATTTATTTTTGTCATGGCATGTTTTTTTAATTGTTCCGAAAACAAGAGTGAAAGTATGGGTTTGAACAGTGAACCCCCAATTGATAAAAGTGATAATTTGATAGAAAAAAGTAACCTCAAGGTTGAAATAATAATCAACAAAGTAGGTGTTTTGGCAAAAAAATCATCCATTAGGCTAAAAGAGTTAAAGCTAACTCTAACTGCTGACGGAGAAGAAACGGTAACGGAAACGATTCCATTAATAGGTAATTCCGATGGTCAATCAGTAACACAAGAGTTTAGTCTGGCAGGGTATAAAGAATGGACCGTTCACGCAAAAACAGTAGATGAAAACAATATTATGATTCACGAAACATCCGTCATTTGCTTTACTTATCCTAATGAGACAGTAAAGGTACTACTAGATATGAATGCTATGTATTCGATAATCGAAGTTGCATTTAACAATGTTCCTTCCGTCGTTAATGCTCTATCATTAAAAATACCTCCTTCTATTCAAGTAGACACCTCATGCTCGTTAACAGGAAATTCAGACACTGTTGTATTAGTTCACAATTACCTGCCAGCATCAGTGGAAGGCAGTACACACAAAATTACTTTAGAGGCTAGAGGCTTCTATTTTGCAGATTATCATTTATTATATACTGCAGATATTACCCTCCTTGTTAAGTCTGGTGTGGATGATGTACTTCCTGTAACAATGAAATGGGTTGGGCCAGATACACCGCCCGATGGTATATTTACAGTAACCGTAAATACAGGTAAAATTTCAACCACTAAACTCAACTCTGAATTTGAAGAGAAGGATTTTTCTGGAATCATGGTTGAAGATACATTAGGCTGTACAATTAAAGACGGTGAGAATAGTTACATATGCACAAACACCCCTGTCACCCCTGTAGTTCTCGATGAGCCTGTCACCCCTGTAGTTCTCGATGAGTATACATATGTCGGCGAAGGAACTCTGATGACATCAGATAAAGATAATCTTGCATATTACCGAGTTTCGCAATGGCAAAACATAGGAAACAGCCTTGATGAGGTCAAAACTATATTAGAAAAGGTATGTTCTAGCACAATTGGTTGTGTTGGATATCATATGCTCCAAAACAAAGAAGAAAAGCGATACTTAGAAGCTGCCTTACTATATGATGCGGCTTTATATAATGGGCCTTGGCCTATTAAAGATTTCGAAGGGGTTATTGATGCTATAATGATGATGCGTTCTGAAGGAAACGGGGATTGTACTAAGTTGGAATGGCGTTGGTGTGGTTATGGAGTGCCTTTAGATAAAGCATCTGTAGAATTAGGTAAAGCCCCTGTTTTGGATAGCTTTACCGCATACAAAAAGATTATTTTTTGATTAACCGTTCATCTTGTTTTATTATAAAAAAGGCTTTTTTTAATAAACACTTAGCTCAATTATTAATAAAATTGGGTTTATTGTTTATTTGTTCTTGTAGCCAAAACACAAGCACTGACATAGGCTCAAGGTTTCCCTCTAAATTAAGTGGTACGGTAATAGATAAAAACAGGGACCCTTTAAAAGGGGTTTTTGTGACAGAAGTTAACCAATATGTGTCCGGAATTTCAGAATCAGATGGTAAGTTTAATATTTCGGGTCTGGATCCTAGTGAAAGTCTTCGGTTATATTTCCATTTTAATAATTTTATAGATACCGTAATTACATATGATTTGGTTTTGGGCCTATCTGATTCATTGGATGTTGGTGAAATCATATTGGTCTATGCTAAAACGCTTTTATCTGGTAGGGTTTTAGACACTGATAAAAAACCTGTGAAAAATGTAGGCATTGTTGTTGAGCAACAAGGTATCAGTTCGCTTTCATTCAAAGAGGGGATGTTTGTTTTACCTCCAGTGGATCCCGGTTTAATCACTCTTATGTTTGCCACTAATGAGGGGTCTGGAACCTTTTCATTAGAGACCTTACCCGATAAAGAATATGACAATATTGAATTGATTGTGGACCAATCTGGCGGAGAGTTTATTGGACGCGTTGTAGGGCAGATGGCCTCGGCCAAAAAAGGGACTGAACATCATAAGTTGGGAGCCAATTCCACAGATAACGCAGCCCCTGTGGAGGGCGCGGGAGTGTCTGCTATTGCAGGTATTCTAAATGCAGTGACCGATGAAAACGGTTTTTTTCATCTCAAGGGGATTCCTTCAGGGGTTAACATTCTTCTTAAGATAGTAATAGATGACGATAGCATGTTTGTACATAGTACAAAAGTTTCCGAAGGTGGAGTAACTAACTTAAGTAACCTTCTTTTTAAACCCTCTATCACCAAAAATGGAATCACACTGATTCCTGTTGAGACTAGGGTTATCGACACCTCCAGTCACATGATTCTTACTGTTTCTGCCTTTACAACAAGTAACGTTGAAATTTCAGGATACTTATGGGATACCGACAGTGATGGCGATGCTGATACTACCACAGCTAAAGGTACTTTAGTATTGCCTACAAGAGAGGTTGGTAGCTACAAGGTAGGCGTGACAGCCTTTGACAGGGACACTAGTTTATCCGCCAAAGTTGAAATAGATATCTCAGTAATTTCTCAACCTAGGAGTGACGCCACCTTGAGTGGTATATCTTTTGCAACAGAAGACATCGACATCGATTTCGACCCCGAAACAACGTTCTAC